>CALPOM020000006.1 GCA_943325205.2 Thermoflexus hugenholtzii JAD2
GGTATATCTGGGCAACGATTTCCGTCTACTAAAACCAGATTTGGCCTCATCAGAAATTGCTTCATCAGATGATCTAAGGCCCGTTGCATTGCCAACATGGTGGCTTGCAAAATATTTAAACGATCAATTTCTGCAGGACTTGCTTGACCTACACCCCAAGCAAGAGAATTCTGAATAATTAATTCATAGAGTTGATTTCGTTTAGCAGCGCTTAACTTTTTGGAATCTTGTAAGCCAAAAATAGGGTTTTTATCATCCAATATCACTGCACCGGCGACCACGTTACCAATTAAAGGCCCTCTTCCTGCCTCATCAATTCCACAAATTAATTGGCATGACTCATCAAGCATCTTATTTGTGCAGCATTGTGTTATGGATTGCCTGAGCCAACAATGCGCGGGTTGGCATAGTTAATTGCTGATGTAAGTCTTCAAAACGATCCACTAACTGGGCAACTTTGGATGGTTGATTGAGCCATTGTAAAATTGCTTTGGCCATTTCTTGCGGAACAGCATCTTCTTGTAAAAACTCCGGAACAACAAAATCTTGACACAAAATATTGGGCAAGCCGACATACGGTAAATAACCTTGCTTACGCATGATTGTGGCTGTTAACCATGGCACAGAGTAAGAAATTACCATGGGCTTTTTCCATAGAGCAGCCTCTAAGGTCGCCGTTCCACTAGCGATTAATACCACATCGGCCGCCTCTAAAACTAAGCTTGAATTTTCGGGTATCAAATGAATCTGAATATTGGGACGAGCCCGCTGCGCTGCTTCTTTTAGTTGTTGTAAAGGTGCTTGCAAGAAAGGCTTGGCAACAGGTACTAAAAATCGAACTGGGCCACTATGCATGTGATCAATTTCTTGGATCGTTTGAAAGAATCCTGGAGCAATATAAGAAACCTCAGACTTCCTACTGCCTGGTAAAACAGCAATCACAGTTTCATCTGCAAGAATCGCCGTACTCTCTAAAAAACCAAGATCAAATAATTTCTTTTTAGCAAGCTCTGGGTTAGGCTTGCGAGGAATCATAGTGGCTAGTGGGTGTCCGACATAGGTCGCTGCAATACCTGCATCATGATAAATTTTTGGCTCAAATGGAAATATACAAAGCATATGATCAACGGCTTTTTTGATGCCATGAATTCTGCCGCCACGCCAAGCCCATATAGATGGGCTAATATAATGTACTGTAGGAATTTTTAGGGCGCGACATTTCTTTTCAACAGTCAAGTTAAAATCCGGCGCATCAATGCCGATATAGATATCTGGTCGATTTCTTTGAATTGCTTGCACAAGCTCAAAGCGAATTTTCAATATATACGGTAATTGTTTTAAAGCTTCAACATACCCTCTGACACTGAGCTGATCCATTGGCCACTGAGACGTAAACCCTTCAGCTTGCATATGGGGACCACCAATGCCAACTAGTTTTGCATGCGCCAAGTCGGGATGACTAAGACAAGCAGCGATTAACTCACTACCTAATAAATCTCCCGACGGCTCGCCAGCAACGCAAGTAATTAAGGGTTGCATAGACACCAACTAACGGATGATGCCCCGCGTTGATGCAGCTAAAAATTCCAAAAATTCTTGAACTTTTATTCTTGAATCCGCCAACAACGATTCATCAAGACTTAGTTGTTCAATAGCTACTTTAGCTTCATCAAAAGTTAAACCATCTTTATATAAAATGCGATATGCGTTTCTTAATACCGCGATCGTTTCTGGTGTAAAACCACGGCGCTTTAAGCCCTCAGCATTGAGGCCATGCGGTTGGGCTTTATCGCCAGCAGCAATAACATAGGGTGGAATATCTTGTACTAAAGCAGAAGCTCCACCAAGCATGGCGTGCTGGCCAATTCTGACAAACTGATGTACCCCAGACATCCCGCCTAAGATAGCCCAATCCCCAACAATGACATGCCCAGCGACCTGAGCATTACTTGAGAAAATCGTATGGTCGCCCACTACACAATCATGGGCAATATGGACATAAGCCATAATCCAATTGTGATGACCAATCTTTGTCACACCTTGATCTTGAATAGTACCCGTATGAATAGTAGTGAACTCACGAATGGTGTTGTGATTACCTATTTGGAGTTCAGTCGGCTCACCACGATACTTCATGTCCTGAGGAACACCACCTAATGATGTAAAGTGGCTAATCGTATTATCTTCCCCAATCGAAGTACAACCTTCAATAACCGTGTGAGAACCAATTTTAGTTCTTGCACCAATCTTGACACTTTCGCCAATCACCGTATAAGGGCCAATACTGACTGAACTATCTATTTGTGCCTTTGGAGAAATAACTGCCGTTGGATGAATCAAAGACATTTCATTCGGCCTTTTTCCGAAGAGCACATAGCAACTCTGCCTCGCAAACAATTTCTTCATTCACCGTCGCAAAAGCTTTGAATTTCCAAATACCTGATTTATATCGCTCTACTAGGGCATTTAATATTAACTGATCACCAGGAACAACTGGTTTTTTAAACCGCGCACCGTCAATCCCCGCAAAATAATACAGGGAGTCTTCATCTTTTTCTTCAGAAAATGCTAGTAATGCAGAGGATTGGGCTAATGCCTCTAAAATCAATACCCCAGGCATTACCGGATAATCTGGAAAATGACCTGTAAAGTGCGGTTCATTCATCGAGACATTCTTAAGCGTTTTAATGCGCGTTCTAGGATCAAGTTCAAGAACACGATCTACCAATAAAAATGGATAACGATGAGGTAGTAACTTTAAGATCCGATTAATATTCATTTCCATCTTTTGCCATTTCTTTTTTTACCACTCGTTGCAGAGTCGTTTATTCGCTAATTGATTATTCATTATGAGGCTTTTTGGTATTCATTAATTCTTTAATCTGCTGTCGTATTTTATCTAAACCTCGAATGATGGCAGCATTTTTTTCCCATCGTGGATGAGGGATGAATGGAAAAACACCCGTAAAGTGTTGCCCAGGTTCTTTGATAGATTTGGTAATTGAGGTTCCACCAGACACAGTAGTCCGCTCGGCAATCTGCAAATGGCCCGAAAAATTCGAATATCCGCCAATGACACACATGGGACCCAGTTCCGTACTACCTGCAATTCCTGAACAACCTGCCATCACAGTATGATCACCCACTTTGGCATTGTGGCCAATCTGAACTTGATTATCAAATTTACAACCATTACCGATAATGGTATCTGCCATGGCGCCACGATCAACGGTCGAAGATGCCCCAAGCTCAACATCATCCCCAATAATCACCCTACCCGTCTGAGGTATTTTTACCCACTCTTTCGATGTCGTTGAAAAATCAGGCGCAAAACCAAAGCCATCTGAACCAATGACAACTCCCCCATGAATAATTCCTCTTGCACCAATCCGACATTCATCATAAATCACCGTCATCGGATGAATTACCGTATCCGCTCCAATCACAACGTTTTTACCTAAATGAACATGGCTCACTAATCGAACACCCGAACCCAAGGTAACTCCAGACTCTAAAACACAAAAAGCTCCGATATAGCAATTACTTGGAACCGTTGTATGCGGTGAGATAAATGCGGTTGGGTGGATAAACCCCGTCATATTGGGCTTTGACAAATTGGCAAAATATTGGGCTATGCGGGCAAATAAGGCATATGGATTTTTAGAAACCAAGTAGGCCTTTACCTCTGTGTTGCTATGCATACTAGTTGTTTGCGTTAAGAACTCGTAATCAGCCTGGTTAACAATTAAAACGCCAGCTTGGCTGAGTAATGCTTGCTGCCGGTAGAGTGGATTTACTAAAAAGGAAATTTGATCAAGCTGGGCATCTTGCAAGGTGGCTACTCCCCGCATATAAACACCAGGCTTATCTCCTAAAAACTGGGCATCTAAGGCAAGAGCTAACTCACCTATTGATAGTTTTTTTGAAGAAAGATCGTGCACAATTTAAGCACAAGCAAGAAAAACTACAGTCAATAAAAAATAATTATCTAGCATTTAGTGCATTAATTACTTCACTAGTAATATCAATACGAGGACTAACAAAAGCGGCGTCTTGCACAACTAGGTCAAGCTTTTTTTGCTCAACAATTGTCTTTAATACTTGATTGGCCCGCTCAAAAATCTTCGCTCGTTCTTCCGCTCCACGACGCTGAGAATCCTCGATTAACTCCCGTTGCTTACGTTGTAACTCGCGGTCTTGATCTGCTAATTCACGCTGCTTACGAATCCGGTCAGGCTCGGGCAAGATTGCCGCATCCTTATCAAGCTGTGCTGCGTCAGACTTGATCCTAGCAACTCCGTCACGGACCTCTTTTTCACGCGGACCAAACTCTTGCTGCATTTTTGTTTGAGCATCTTTAGCCATTTTTGATTCACTAAGAATCCTCTCCAAGTTAACAAATGCAATTCTCGTACCCAAATCCTGTGCCATCACCACTTGCGAAAGAATACCAAACGTATAAAAAAAACTAATAATGAATGTGTTTTTTATTAATAAATGCTTCATGCAAATTTCCTTAAGAAATTAAAAAAGTGTACCAAGTTGAAATTGTAAATTCTGAATCTTGTCCGTAGATTTTGTATTTATAGGAACGCCGTAACTAAACTTTAAAGGACCAAGAGGAGAAATCCACGCAATCCCCATTCCGTAAGAATATCTCATATATTCTCCTACGTCTGAAATTTGGTTAAAGGCACTACCGGCATCAACAAATCCAAAGAATCGAAGCGTCTTATCAGTCCCAGAGCCAGGCACCGGAAAAGCATACTCGACACTTCCAACTAGTTTAGAGGATGCGCCAGTTGCCTGATCTAGTCCTGTTAAAGAGTTTCTAAATATTGGTCCTAGTGAACCCGGTGAGTAACCACGAACTGAACCAATACCACCCACGTAATAATTTTTCATGATTGGAAAAGGAGTTCCACTGTAGGAATCACTATAACCAATATTACCGTTTAACGATAAGGTTTGAGTCTTTGTAATCGGGAAAAAGTGTTGATGCTGGTAGGATAGGCGGTAGTAATTAGACTGATCTATCGGCATACCCAGTTCAAAATTAGCCTGTTGATAGGCTCCCATGGATGGAATCAAAGCACTATCCCGTCGATCAATGGCCCACCCAACCGTGAGAGGTAAATTGTATGTACTACCAGAGTTATTACCATCAGAGTCAGCGGGATGGCCTGATAATTCAGCGGTGTATGCCTGGAAAGTGGTGGGCGAATTGGTTGTTGTACTAATACTTAAATTCTCAATCGCAGCGCCAAAAAAGATCCGCCCAGTTTCGGAATACGGTACGCCAAACCGAGAACCTAGACCAGCAGTAACAATTGTATAGTTGCTATCACCAAGGTAGTAAAGGGGTTTGGACGTCCTGTAGTAGACATCAGAAAATCGACTAATGCCATCATCTGTAAAATACGGATCAAATTGAGATACCACTAAAGTTCGATTAATACGACCCGTATTGATATTAAATCCCACGCTAGTCCCTGTTCCAAATGCGTTCTCTTGATTAATACCGGCACTCAAAACCACACCTTCAGTCGATGAAAAACCTGCTCCCAAATTGAACGAGCCTGTCGGCTTTTCTGCAACCTTCACATTTAAATCCACTTGATCGTTAGAGGCCGGGATGTCTTGAGTCGAAACGTCAACTTCCGTAAAGTAACCTAGCCTATTAATACGATCTTTAGATAATTTGATCTTTTCAGCGTCATACCAAGAACTTTCTAATTGACGCATTTCTCTTCTAACCACACTATCTCTAGTTTTCGAGTTACCAATAATATTGATGTTTCGAACATACGCGCGCTTACCAGGATCAACCACTAAAAGCATATCAACAGTTTTATCTTCCTTACGGAGATCAGGTTGAGGGGTAATAGTAGCAAAAGCATAGCCGTAACTACCAAGCATATCAGCAATAGCTTTAGTGCCGATATTGAGTTTCTCCGATGAGTAAATTTCACCAACCTTTAAAGGAATTAGAGATTTGAACTCTTCATCTTTTCCAAATAGCTCACCGCCTAATTTGATATTTTTGACGCGATATTGCTCACCTTCAGATAGATTGATGGTGAGAAAAATTCCCTTCTTGTCAGGTGAAATTGATACTTGTGTCGAGTCAATACTAAATTCTAAATAGCCTTGATTCAAATAAAAAGACCGAATCGATTCTAAGTCTGCAGTTAATTTTTGCTTCGAGTAAAGATTGTTTTTGGTGTACCAAGAAAACCAATTACCCGTAGATAACTGGAAAACCTCTCTGATTTTACTTTCCGGGAATACCTTATTACCAATAATATTGATTTGCGTGATTTTAGAGACGACACCCTCTTCAATATTAAAGAAAACAGATACTTGATTTCTTTCTCCGGGTGTTACTGTAGTTAATATTTCAGCATCATAAAAACCTTTACTAACATACTGTCGCTTGATCTCTTGCTCAGCCTTGTCTACTAAAGCCTTATCGTAATAGCGCGCATCCGACAAACCCAGGGCACGAAGAGCTTTTAATATCGCTTCTTTATCAAACTCTTTCATACCCGTAAAGTCAATCCGCGAAATCGTTGGACGCTCTTCTACTAAAACAACCAGAACCCCGTTATCGACTTGGACCTGAACATCTTTAAAAAATCCTGTATTGAATAATCCACGAATTGCGTCAGCACCCATGCTGTCGTCAAATGATTCACCCACTTTCACATTTAAATAATTGAAAACAGTACCCGGTTCAACCCGTTGTAATCCCTCAATACGAATATCTTTAACTAAAAAGGGCTCAGCTGCATGAGAAGACAGAGTCCATGTAATCGATCCACAAGTAAGGGCAGCTAGTATCGATAGGTGAAGTTTATTTTTTCTAATTTTTAACAAAATGGCTCTTTAAATCAATGTTTTGGATATTTTAAACCTATTACAGATCAGCAAGATAAATCTTCTCCCATAGAATCTATTATCCATGAAACAAACGAGAGATATCGTTAAAAACTGCAATCCCAGTAAGTATTAAAATACCTCCCAATCCTAATTTAACAGCAATCGCTTTAAAATCAGCAGATACACCTTTGCCATAGATAAACTCCCAAAAATCAAACACTAATTGCCCACCGTCAAGCATGGGTAAAGGCAGCAAATTCATGAGCCCAAGGCTAATACTTATTAATGCCAAAAATCCTAAGTAAGGAATGAGTCCCGATTGAGCAGACTGACCAGCCATATTGGCAATACCAATGGGTCCACTAATTTGTGAAAATGAAACCTCACCCAACACCAGCGCTCGAATACTCATGATAGATACAACCGTAATGTCATAAACCCGATCAGAGGCTAAGGTCAAGGCCTGAAAAAAAGAGGTTTCTAACCGAAATGTCGCCATTGGGGTAGATCGTCGCATTTTTAGACCAAGCTGTTCAAATAAGTCTTGCTCCATATTCAGCGATTGAATCTTTTCTTTTGGAAAATCGATCCGGTAGACCCCTTTAGACTCATGATCAACCTCTAAAGCAAATCCTTCGCCTGAAAATATCGCTCTTAAAAGCTTCCACCGAAGTCGGTTCCAACTTGGAATATCCTCAAAATTGACTGCCTGCTCCTCAACATTCGCATCTAAAAGGGCAAACCCTCTCACCTCATCGCCGGCTTCAACCCCCTCCATAGCGGCTATTGTATTGGTATTTGGCTCATCCAGAATGGGCTTGACCTGCATCGGATTACTTAAAAATAAGGCGCTAAGTAAAACCCAAGCTAATAAAAAATTCGCGAAAGGACCGGCAGCTACGACCAGTGATCTCTTCCAAAGAACTTGTTGATCAAATGCCTTACCTACCTGCTCTGTAGTTAAATCTGAACGCTCCTTACTATCAAGAAGTTTCACGTAGCCACCAAGCGGAATTGCTGAGAGAACAAACTCGGTATCAGAAGAGTTTTTGGGTGTTTTTTTCCAAAGTACAGGTCCAAAACCAATTGAAAATCGCTCCACAACAATCCCACAGAATTTGGCAGTTATGTAATGCCCAAACTCGTGAAATCCAACCAAAATAAGGATTGCAAGTAAAAAAGCCAGTATAGTCATCATCTATTTCCTTAAGATACGCTCGATCTCTTTTTTAGCTAAATCTCTTGCCTCTTGATCAGCCATCATGATTATCTCAATACTATCAGCCGACACAGTAGCAAGGGCCTCAAGTGTTGCTTCTACCACCTGGTCAATCCATGTAAATGGAATTTGATTGTCTAAAAAACTGGCCACTGCAATCTCATTAGCGGCATTTAAGATAGTAGGCGCTGTACCGCGAGCTATCGCCGCGTCCCTAGCTAGACGTAAAGCTGGGAACCTATTGATATCTGGCTTCAGAAAAGTTAATTGCGATAGTTCCTCTAAATGGAGTGGCGCAACCCCAGAACTAGTCCGATTTGGCCAAGCCAAACCGTAGGCAATCGGTGTTCGCATGTCGGGCTGTCCTAACTGCGCAAGGACGGACCCATCAATATAGCGCACCATCGAATGAATCACGCTTTGTGGATGTATCAACACTTGAATTTTTTCAGGTGGCATATTAAATAACCACATCGCCTCAATCAACTCTAAGCCTTTATTCATCATCGTTGCCGAGTCAACAGAAATTTTTCGCCCCATGACCCAGTTGGGATGAGCGCAAGCCTGATCTGGTGTTACCTGAGCTAATTCAGCCACTGAAACATTTAAAAACGGCCCTCCCGAAGCTGTCAGAATCAACTCCTCCACACCTGCCCCAGGATCGCTATTATTTCCAGCTGACCGAGATAAGCATTGAAATATCGCATTATGCTCGCTATCAATTGGCAATAAAATAGCCCCATGTTGCTTGGCCGCATTCATCATTAACTGACCAGACATCACTAAAGCTTCTTTATTGGCTAACAAAACGCGCTTGCCAGAACGAGCCGATTCTAGAGTAGGTAATAACCCTGCTGCCCCTACAATGGCAGCCATTACCGTATCAACATCTGGATGGAGGACCGCTTCGAGAAGACCTGCCTCACCCCATAAAACACGGGTTTGGTTTAGATCAATCATGGTCGATATTTTTTGGGCTAATGCTTGATTGGCGACAACCACTACTTGAGGAAGAAACTCCCGTGCTTGCTTAGCCAGTTTGTCGATCTGAGTGTGGGCCGATAATGAAACAATGCGATATAAGTCCGGGTGTTGTCGAACTATATCGAGAGTGTTTTCACCAATCGAGCCAGTCGAGCCAAGAATGCATAACTTTTTCATCGAAGCAGTTGCAATATTACTGCGGCAATGGGTAAAGTGGGTAATAAAGCATCTAAACGGTCAAGAACGCCACCGTGCCCCGGTAAAAGTTGACTACTATCCTTTTGACCTGCCAACCTTTTGAGTAAGGATTCAAATAAATCGCCAACCACGCTCATCCCCATTAAAAAGATTGCACTAAAGAATAATTTCATCTGCAGATGTGTCTCCAAATGATCTAACAAACCAAACGCTTTGACTACACAAAATACCATCAAAACGCATCCCAACCCACCAAAAACACCTTCCCAAGATTTTCCTGGACTAATCAATGCTGCCAGCTTGGTCTTCCCCCATTTTCTACCAACAAAATAAGCGCCGATGTCAGCCGACCAAACTACTATCAAAATACTAATAAACAACCATAAATCAGTGTTTCTCAACAAGATACAGGCATACCAAGCGCTCACAAAAACAAAAATGCCAACCACACCCAAAAAGAACGTATGACGATCGAGATGCTTCAATAGTCCTACCTTTAATAGGTATGGTGCACAAACGACCCAGAAAAAAACGCTACCCAAAAGCATTGCCTGTAAAAAATATAAGACTACAACAGACATGCTTAAGGAGTCAAAAATAGTACGATGCAGCGCAAGATAACTGAACAGCAAAACAACCTGCACGAACAAAGCATATCCAACCGGACGAGACGGATTATTAGGCCAAATAAGTCTAGCCCACTCCCAAGCAGCAAGGCTAATGACAAAGCTTAAAACGATATATAAATAGGACTTTGGAAGCAGAAAAAAAACGGGTAAAAATATAACGAATAAAGCGATTGCCGTAAAAACTCGCGCTTTAAGCATTTTTAACGAGTTGATTCTCTAGCAATTGATGTCCTGTTTGGCCAAATCGTCGCTCGCGTAGCCGATACCATTCAAGACTTTTTTGAAACTGTTTCAAATCAAAATCAGGCCAAAACGTATCCGTAAAATACATCTCGGTATAAGCTAAATGCCATAACAAAAAATTACTTACTCGCTGCTCCCCTCCTGTACGAATAAATAAATCCGGCTCTGGGGCATAAGACATCGCTAAGTAAGGGTTTAACCAATTCTCATCAATATCATCGGGCGAAATAAGAGGATTGCTGGCCAAGGCTAATCTCGTGGCATTGAGAATATCCCACCGACCGCCGTAATTGGCAGCAATTGTCAGAATTAAACCCGTATTTTGAGCCGTCAAAGCCTCGGCTTTTTGGATACGCTCTTGAATCTCCTCCGAAAATACCTGTAAGTCACCAATCACGCGAAGTCGAATATTGTTCTTGTTCAGACGAGCTACTTCTTTATCTAAAGCCTTTAAAAATAGGCTCATCAGAAAATTCACCTCATCGGTCGGCCGACGCCAATTTTCAGAGCTAAAAGCAAACAAAGTAAGATATTTGACTCCCGCCTGGACACAGTTTTCGACAGTCTTGCGAACCGTATCCAAACCACGGTTATGCCCTGCAACTCTCGGTAAAAAACGCTGATTAGCCCACCGACCATTACCGTCCATGATAATCGCAATATGCTTAGGTACTGCAGATACCTCTGGAACTGCTAATGTAGAACTGATCATATAGGTGCTAAACATCAAGTAAGAATCGTTTAATCATAACAAAGTTATTAAGACAATCATACGAACTACACTGTCATGATTTCTTTTTCTTTATCTTGTACTAACTTATCAACTTCAGCAACAAACTTATCCGTGCTTTTTTGAACAACATCCTGCGATTTACGCTCATCATCCTCAGATATTAGTTTATCCTTCGAAAGCTTTTTTAAGCCCTCATTCGCATCTCTACGTAGGTTACGAATTGCTATTTTAGCGTCCTCACCTTCAGACTTCACTAGCTTAACTAGCTCTTTTCGACGCTCTTCAGTGAGCGCTGGCATAGGAACCCGAATTACATTGCCTTGTGTTGAGGGGTTTAAACCTAAATCTGCGTCGCGGATCGCTTTTTCAACTACCGCAACCATCGGCTTTTCCCAAGGGGTAACCGTAATAGTCCTTGCGTCCGCCAAGCCCAGATTGGCAACTTGAGTCAAGGACGTGGGGTTGCCATAATAATCAACGAGAATATGCTCTAAAAGACCGGTATGCGCTCGTCCAGTGCGTATTTTAGATAGCGACCCTTTGAAAGATTCAATGGACTTGATCATTTTTTGATCTGTATTACTAATGACTTCATTCAATGCCATGCAAACTCCCTCATTAAACGTGTACTAAAGTACCCTCTTTTTCACCATTCACAACCCGCAACAGAGAACCTTCTTTAAATATAGAAAACACCTTAATCGGCAATTGTCGATCACGACAAAGGGCAAAAGCTGTAGCATCCATTACTTGAAGATTCTTGACAATCGCCTCATCAAACGTAATCGATTCATAACGCACCGCATCAGGATTCTTATTGGGATCGCTCGAATAAATACCATCAACTTTGGTGGCCTTTAGGACAATATCAACTCCCATCTCTGCTCCGCGTAAGGCCGCAGCGGTATCCGTCGTGAAAAAAGGATTACCAGTACCAGCTGCGAAAATAACTACTTTGCCCTCACTCATATGCCGAATAGCTCGGGGTCGTATATAGGGCTCTACAACCTGATCCATCCGCAATGCCGATTGCACTCTAGCTTCCACCCCTTGTTGGCGAAGGGCATCTTGCAAGGCAAGAGAATTCATCATCGTAGCCAGCATCCCCATATAGTCTGCAGTAGCTCGGTCCATTCCAGCAGCACCACCAGCAACTCCTCTAAAGATGTTTCCGCCCCCAATGACAATAGCTAATTGCACCCCTAACTGAACAACTTTAGCAATTTCCGAAACCATCGATTCAATGGTTGTTGGATTAATCCCAAATGCGTCGTTTCCCATTAAGGCTTCACCAGACAACTTGAGAAGAACACTTTTAAAGGCTGTCATTATGATCTTTCAGATAAGTACTCATATTATGGTAACTATAAGCCTAGATTACAATTTTCAATGTTTTACCACTGCTCTACTACGATTGAATTTGATAGATTCCATAGCAATTTTCTGCTGTAGGGCCTAATTTGAGCTCTTTACCCTCGCACGCTCTTTACCCACTCAGGCTCTTTACCCCAAACCGCCACTGAAGAATCAAATTCTTATTAATCAAACCAAAACGAATGCCACTACTCAAGAACTCATATTGGTCTTTAAACTACTACTAACCTTTTTCAAGACATCTAACAATTGCAAAATACTCATTCAAAGAAATTTCAACGAATAGTCAGGGGCCTAAGTCAGGGGCCTAAACACTCAAAACAAGAATAAAACCCCTTCCCACCAATGAACTAACTAAGCTGAACCTTTTGCTGCAGCAACTTGCGCTGCTACTTCAGCAGCAAAATCATCTTGACGCTTTTCAATTCCCTCACCTACGATATACATGGTGAAAGAGTGAATTGTCGTTTGTTGCTGTTTGAGCATCTGTTCTACAGTTTGTTTATCGTTCTTTACAAAAGTTTGGTTCAGTAAAGAAACCTCTTTCAAATACTTCTGTATTGAACCATCAACCATCTTGGCAACTATCTCAGGCGGCTTGCCGGACTCAGCAGCTTTTTGCTCAGCAACGCTGCGCTCAATGGCAATTTTCTCAGCAGGAACTTGCGCAGTCGATAAAGCTACCGGCTTCATCGCTGCAATATGCATTGCCACATCTTTGGCAGCAACCCCATCTCCTACAAATTCAACCATCACGCCGATACGGGTACCATGTAAGTAAGATACCAATTGGTTGGAACCGGAAAATAACTGAAAACGACGAATCGATAAGTTTTCCCCAATCTTGCCAATCAACTCGGAGCGGACTCCATCAACCGTCTTATCACCGAGATGAAGAGCCAACAAACTTTCAACATCTTTTGGTTTACTATGAACAATCAAACTGGCACAGTCACTCGCAAATTTTAAAAAATCGTCGTTTTTAGAAACAAAATCCGTTTCACAATTAATTTCTAAAAGCACTCCTTGATTACCATCAATCAGAGATGTAATTACGCCCTCCGCTGTAATTCTTGATGCTGCTTTACTCGCCTTACTACCGAGTTTGACACGTAAAATTTCTTCGGCTCGAGCCATATCACCAAGGGCTTCGGTTAGAGCTTTCTTACACTCCATCATCGGCGCATCGGTTTTAGCGCGCAACTCTCCCACCATGCTAGCTGTAATTGCAACCATTTACTCTGCCTTTCCTTCCTCATGAATAGCTTCTTCAGGATCTTTAATCGCTTCAACTAATTGTGACATTGCAGAAGCCTTACCTTCTAAAATCGCATCAGCCATACCACGCACATATAAAGCCACCGCTTTACTAGAGTCATCATTACCTGGAATAATGTAATCTACGCCATCTGGGGAATGGTTCGTATCAACCACAGCGATTACTGGAATACCTAATTTTTTTGCTTCCGTTAAGGCGATTTTGTGATAACCAATATCCACTACAAAAATTGCTTCCGGGATGCCCGCCATCTCTTGAATACCGCCTAAAGACTTCTGCAACTTATCTACTTCACGCTCATTCATCAAAGCTTCTTTTTTAGCTAAGCGCTCCCAATCACCGGTCTCGCGAGCAGCCGTCATTTCCTTTAAACGTTTAATGGAACCTTTAACAGTCTTAAAGTTCGTCAAAGTACCGCCTAACCAACGGGCATCAACATATGGCATTCCAGCTCGAGCGGCCTCCTCTGCAATGATGTCTTTAGATTGTCTTTTCGTTCCGACAAACAAAATTGTTCCACGATTGGCTGCAATTGTGCGCGCAAATTTGGTAGCCTCTAGAAATAACGGTAACGTTTTTTCGAGGTTAATAATGTGGATTTTATTTCTGTGGCCGTAAATGTATGGGGCCATTCTGGGTGACCAGAAACGGGTTTGATGCCCAAAATGGCATCCGGCTTCTAGCATCTGACGCATTGTCACTGACATAATTCAATTCTCCTAAGGGTTAAACGAAAGTCAAATCCTGATTACGCTAAAAAGCGCCACCCCGGATGGTTTGACTCGAGATTCTCTGTTGAATGAAATTTTTGACCAAATATTCGCTAAAATGCATTCAAAATAAAAATCTTTGAAAACAAAAGCAATTAGGACTAAAAATTATCAATGAACTCAACAAAGTTTTAGCATTATAAGCTACTTTCAGCCATAATTCCAGTATGAGAGAACTTTTTACTAAAGAATCAGATATTCAGGCAATGCGTCAAGCAGGGCAGTTGGCCAGTGAAGTACTTGACCATATTGCACCGCATGTTCAGGTAGGTATCTCCACGGAAGAAATAGACCGGCTTTGCCATGCCTATATGCGTGATGTGCAAAAAACAATTCCAGCTCCCCTGAACTATCAACCACCTGGTTATCCACCCTTCCCAAAGGCTATTTGCACCTCGGTCAATGATGTGATTTGCCATGGCATTCCGAGCGAACGTATTCTTAAATCAGGTGATATCGTAAACATCGATATTACGGTCATTACTCCAAGTGGCTATTTTGGCGATACCAGTCGGATGTTCCTAGTGGGTGAAGTTTCAATCATGGCAAAGCGACTTTCTCAAATCACCTTCGAATGTATGTGGCTTGGTATCGCACAAGTTAAACCTGGAGCCCAACTTGGGGATATTGGCCATGCGATCCAAAGCCATGCTGAAAAAGCTGGTTACTCCGTAGTTAGGGAATATTGTGGTCATGGAATTGGTAAAGTTTTTCATCAAGATCCACAAATCCTGCACTATGGCAAACCAAAAACAGGGGATATTCTCGAAGAGGGCATGACTTTTACAATCGAACCCATGATTAATGCCGGCAAACGAGATATTCGAACAATGCCTGATTTGTGGACTGTAAAAACAAAAGATCGTAGCCTTTCAGCACAGTGGGAACATACCGTCTTGGTGACACAAAACGGTGTCGAAGTCCTAACAATCTCCCAAAACTGTCCAGAACCACCAGAAATTGTTAAACCTCAGATTTCCAGAAATACATCCATTGCTTAAAAACCTCCTCTACACCTAATGAATAAGTTTTTAGAAATTAAAACAAAACTTTTCGAGCAATTTAATGCTAGTCAACAGGTAACTAAATTGACTAAAAATTTAAGCGCTGCCGCTGAGACAATCCTCAAGGAAGCATGGCTCAAAGCCGGCCTTGATCAATTTAATACC
Organism: Thermoflexus hugenholtzii JAD2; assembly: GCA_943325205.2. Classification (GTDB taxonomy): domain Bacteria; phylum Pseudomonadota; class Gammaproteobacteria; order Burkholderiales; family Burkholderiaceae; genus Polynucleobacter. Next base: position 15,481 of record CALPOM020000006.1, read on the forward strand.
CAACAAATGCCAACCTTGATTGCTGTGGGTGGATTTGGTAGAAATGAGTTATTTCCTTTTTCTGATGTAGATATTTTATTCTTGCACAATGAACAAAATATCGAACTGGTTGCTCAAAAATATGGTGAACAACTCGAAAAATTCGTTTCTTTATGCTGGGATTATGGTCTTGAAATTGGGTCCTCAGTCCGCAATTTAGATGAATGCCTGAGCGAGTCAGCCAAAGATATTACTGTGCGCACCTCCCTCTTAGAATCACGCTATTTACTTGGAAATATCGAACTTTATGAAGAGTTTCAGATAGCTTTTGACAAAGCGATGGATTGCCGCTCATTTTTCTTGGAAAAACTTTTAGAGCTTCGGCAACGCCATCAAAAATATCAAAATACACCTTACGCCCTAGAGCCAAACTGCAAAGAAAGTCCTGGTGGCCTGCGGGACTTACAAGTTATTTTGTGGATGACAAAAGCCGCTCATCTGGGAGCTAGTTTTAAAGACCTCTATCAACGTGGCATCATTACTGCCCGCGAAGAAAAAGAGCTCTCCAAAAATCAAAGAACTCTCCAAAAAATTAGGGCACAATTACATCTGCTATCCAAGCGGCGTCAAGATGTATTAATTTTTGAGGCGCAAACAGCTCTGGCAGAAAGCTTTGGCTTAACGAATACCAAAGTAAAAAGAGCAAGCGAGCAAATCATGCGGAAGTATTACTGGGCCGCTAAAGCTGTAACCCAATTAAATGAAATTCTTATACAAAATATCGAAGCGTTGATTTTTCCTCAAAAAGCGCTTACGCCACTGCCGCTGTCGGAATATTTTATTGATCGACAAGGACAGTTAGATATCTTGGATCCACTGCTTTTTGAAAAAAAACCGGATCAAATTTTAGTAACTTTTTTACTTTTTGCCAGTCACTCCCAATTAACAGGGTTTTCTACCCAAACCATGCGCGGGATTTATAACGCAAGGGAGTTAATGAACGCATCTTGGAGGAGTCAGCCCAAAAATCGAGAAGTCTTTTTAGCGATCATTAAGCAAACTACAGGTATTACAAGAACCTTACATTTAATGAACCAAACTAGTGTTCTCGGTAGATATCTTCCACCGTTTCGAAAAATTGTAGGACAAATGCAGCATGATTTATTTCATGTGTATACCGTCGACCAACACATCATGACTGTTTTAAAAAATGTTCGTAGATTTTTTGTGGCTGAATTAGCCCATGAATTTCCTTTTTGTAGCGAATTAGCAGCTAATTTTGATCAGTCATGGATTTTAGTCCTTGGCGCAATATTTCATGATATTGCGAAAGGACGAGGTGGTGATCATTCAGAGCTGGGGAAAAAAGATGTCAAGCTATTTTGTTCACAGCACGGTATTGCCAAAGAAGAAGCTGATCTAGTTTCATTTTTAGTCGCAGAGCACCTGAGTATGAGTCAGATTGCTCAGAAAAAAGATATTTACGATCCACAAATTATTGCTCTGTTTGCTCAAAAAGTACAAACAAAACGCAACTTAACCGCGCTCTATCTTCTGACTGTCGCTGACATTCGTGGCACAAGTCCAAAGGTCTGGAATGCCTGGAAAGGTAAATTATTAGAGGATTTATATCGTGCTACGCTCCAATATTTGGGAGGAGCATCCTTTGATGCTAACTCGCAATTAGATCTGCGCCAGAAAAGTGCCCTCGAGCAACTCCGGCTGCACGGCATTCACCAAGATGCCCACTTAGAACTTTGGAAAAGTTTAGACGTAGGGTTTTTCTTAAAGCATGATGCGAATAATATTGCTTGGCTTACGCGCCATCTATTTAATCATGTCAAGACTATAGAGCCGATTGTAAAAGCGCGCCTATCCCCAATTGGGGATGGTCTTCAAATTGTGGTCTACCTGCCAGATCAAACTGATTTATTCGCTCGGATCTTAGCTTATCTCGATCAAAGTGGCTTTACGATTTTGGATGCTAATGTTCATACAACCCTGAAGGGTTACGCGCTTGATACTTTTGAGGTCTTACATGTGCAAGGACGGGAAATCGGGTCTTATCGCGACTTAATTCAAATGGTTGAATATGACCTCTTGAAAACTCTAAAACAATTAGCCCCCCTCCCCGATGTCCAAAAGGGGCGCACATCTAGACAATCGAGAACCTTTCCAATTCAACCTCGAGTTAGTCTCATCCCCGATGAGCGCAGTGAACTGTTTGTTTTATCCTTGAGCACAAATGACCGAGCTGGTCTTCTTTACGCTGTTTCTAGGATTTTGGCTAAACATCAAATCTCTTTAAAAAACGCGCGAATCAATACTCTTGGGGAAAGAGTAGAAGATACTCTCTTGCTTGATGGAGAGCGATTAAAATTAAATCCAAAACTACAAATCCAAATTGAAACTGAATTAATTGAAGCCCTAGCGATATAGAATCAGCTTTGTTAAGCATCGTTCAATGCTCTTTCTTCCAACGACACAACTGGTAGTTCGTAGCCGCGTTAAATCCATCATGATTTAACTGCCTAAGAGTTTTAATAGCGCAGCTTCATCAAGTATCGGCACACCTAATTCAACGGCCTTTTCGAGTTTACTACCAGGTTCTTCACCAGCAATCACATAATGTGTTTTAGCAGATACCGATCCCGTAACCTTAGCGCCTAAAGCCTCTAACCTAGCCTTTGCATCGTCTCTTGACAGGTTAGGTAAAGTGCCTGTTAAAACGACTGTCTTACCTAAAAAAAACGCCTCGGTCGATATACTCATTTCTTCTACTTGCGGCTCTACCCCAGCGGCCAATAATTGTAATATCAATTCACGCTGATGAGCTTGAGCTAAATAATTCACAATCGAAGTGGCTACAACCGGACCAATATCACGAACCTGTAGTAAATCATTCTCTGAAGCGTCCATCACACCATGAATCGAGCGAAAATGCCTCGCTAAATCCTTCGCCGTGGTCTCACCAACATGACGTATCCCTAATGCAAAAATAAACCGGCCTAATTGGGGCTTCTTGGAACCCTCTATGGCATCTAATAAATTTTGGATTAATTTTTTATCCTGAATACTGTCCTTTTTTTGCGAGTTACTCGGGTTAAGATACAGTAACCCGACCAAAGCAGAAAAACTATTCGTAAGTCTGTATAAATCCACCGGAGTAGAAACAAGCTTGGCATCTACTAGTTTTTCAATAATCTTCTCACCCAAGCCATCGATATTCATAGCCCGTCGATGCGCAAAATGCATAATCGCCTGTTTTCTTTGGGCATCACAAAATAAACCTCCAGTACACCTGGCAATAGCCTCACCTACCTGCCTGTCAATTGGGGAATGACATATCGGACAATTGGTTGGCATCTCAAACACCGCAGTATTAATCGGCCTGAGTGCAATGATATGGCTTAAGATTTCAGGAATTACGTCTCCTGCTCGACGCACAATGACCGTATCGCCAACCCGGATATCTTTGCGAACAATCTCATCTTCGTTATGTAAGGTCGCGTTCGTCACTGTCACGCCTCCTACAACGACCGGCACCAAACGGGCTACTGGTGTAATCGCTCCAGTTCGCCCCACCTGTACCTCAATAGACAAGACGATTGTTGTGGCTTGCTCAGGAGGAAATTTATGTGCAATTGCAAATCTTGGAGCCCTAGAAATATAACCTAAGCGCTCTTGTAATTCGTAGGCATTAACTTTATACACCACGCCATCAATATCAAATGGCAAGTCTTTTCGTCTTTGGGCAACGCTATGAAAATACTCCAGCACCTTTGTCGGACCAACTGCAATACACCGGTCAGCAGAAATAGGTAAACCCAATTGGGCCAATTGATCTAATAACTGATCATGGCTCATCGGTCGCCAACTCGCTGGGATAAACTCGCCAATACCGTACGCATAAAATGAAAGTTGACGTTGTGCTGTAATAGCCGGATCTAACTGTCGCAAGCTTCCAGCGGCCGCATTTCTAGGGTTGGCAAATAGCTTACCTTGAACAAGTAATTGTTTTTTATTGAGTTCTTCAAAATCGAATCGACGCATGAAGACTTCACCACGAACCTCCACTCGATCTGGTATCTTGGAACCCAGTAATTGTTTTGGTATGGCATGAATCGTCCGAATGTTATCTGTAACGTTTTCACCCACCGCCCCATCTCCTCGGGTAGCTGCTCGAGTAAGTTGACCCTTTTCATATAGAATCGAAATAGCCAAACCATCAAACTTTAATTCACAAGCATACTCAACTAAGTCAATGTCTAAGGTCTCTTTACACCGCTTATCAAAGGCCAAGACCTCATCTTCATGAAGGGCATTGTTCAGTGATAACATGGCTACCCCATGCTCAACTGGCGAAAAAACTTGATTGACTTGGCCACTTACACGTTGTGATACAGAGTCTGGCTGTACCCAGTCCGGATGGGCTAATTCAATGGCTAATAGTTCACGATATAACTGATCGTACTCACTGTCGGAGATCAATGGGCTAGCCTGATCATAATATGCCTGATCATGCATCTTCAATTCATCTTGCAGAAATTGATAACGAGTTACCAAATTTTCAGACATCAAAAACCTAGTTAAATAGTCTAGAGGCCGTTGGGGAGCCCGGCAGAATTTGACGAGAATGCATTAACTCGTAAATGGGCTTTAAATGCGTCAAAATACTTTCAATTGCAGAGGGCTCTAGGGACTGGCCATTATCGTCTAATAACCGCCCATCCATTTCTTGGGCTAAAGTTTGAGCAATCTCCAACATCTTTAAAAAGGGCTGAAACGACTCATTCACTAATGGCACATCAAGAGTAAATAAAACCTGTTTAATACGGGCTTTTTGTAGGTCGTCTCGTAAATAATTAAGAGATGGCACTTGTGCTTTAAATAGTAAAGTTTCATCCGCGGAATAATTAAAATGACTACCTTCTCGAGATAACTTCAAACCTTCTTTGATCAGGGCAGCCTCGATCTCTTTGGTACCCCAACTATTCATATTAGCCATCAAACTAAAACCAAGTTGAATATCACATTGCACCGCAAACTGGTCAAGATCTTGGGCCAACTCAAGGACCTCTTGTAAAGGCGGGACCTCGATTTCCGCATCAAAAACTTGTGCTAATTGCTGGCCTAGGCCAAAAAATTCCGTGAGTGTGTCCGCTTGTATAGGGCCCCGACGATTAGCTAGTTGAATGCTCACTTGTAACTCGCGATAAGCATGGTCTTTATTTAAAGTTTCCCAAGTCGACTTAGCCTCATCGTTTACCGCCTCCGAATACCCCTCAACGGCAATGCGAAAAGGTTCATTACTAGGCCATTTTTGAAGTTGCATCAACACATCCTCACCTCGAACCGGCATCGTAAAACGAAACATAACGATACAATCAATGGCCGGATCTATTTTGGAGATATATTTTTTTTCTGATGCCAAATCAGGCGTTTGTCCAATACTAGCCCCCAAGTCGTCAACCGGTTGACCTTGCCCATCTTTAAGGCCAGGTTCAATGCGACTTGCGTCTTGCCCTAAAAAAGGATCCCCGCTAGTTGATTTTTTTAAGACATGGTTAGACCCATACAGGTCAGTTGTCTGTTTCTTTTGTTTTTTTGATTTTGATAAGTTGTACAGCATCAAGGCCAAGATAAGAACTGCGCCAATTAAGAGCAACGCAATTTGCAAATCAAATTGTACTAAAAACGGTGGAATGCTTTCGGGCATAGGTTTATTCACTCTGGGTCAATGCGGTAGCAGCCTGAATATCGACTGCCACTACTCTAGAAACTCCCTGCTCTTGCATCGTAACACCAATCAATTGGTTCGCAATTTCCATCGTTATTTTATTGTGGGAAATAAACAAAAACTGGGTTTTTTGCGACATTTTGGCAACAATATCGGCATACCTTGCCGTGTTCGCATCATCTAATGGGGCATCCACTTCATCGAGTAAGCAAAATGGCGCTGGATTAAGATGAAAGAGAGAAAATACTAAAGCAATTGCAGTTAAGGCTTTCTCACCACCTGATAAAAGATGAATCGTTGTATTCTTTTTCCCTGGAGGCTGAGCCATCACCTGCACACCAGAGTCTAAAATTTCCTCACCAGTCATGACGAGTCGAGCTGTACCTCCCCCAAATAATGCTGGGAAATTTTCAGAAAAATGCTGGTTGACCTGATCAAAAGTAGCCTGTAATAAATCCCGAGTTTCGCCATCAATTTTCATAATGGCATCAGTCAGAGTTTGAATAGCCTCATTGAGGTCTGCCGACTGGGCATCTAAGAAGCTCTTACGCTCGCTAGAGGTTTTTAATTCATCAAGAGCAGCCATATTAACTGGGCCTAATGCTGTAATCTTTGCCTGTAAATCGTTGACTTGATGTTGTAAGTTCGGCAATTGCACATCATCAGTGACAGCAGTTTGTAACTCATTGAAGTCCGCATGGTTATCTTTTAGCAAGGTCTCAAATTGTTCAACTGACAAACGTGCAGCCTGTTCTTTTAATTGCGCAGCCGTAATTTTTTCTCGTATCGGCTCAATTTCCTTCTCATAACCAAGACGCTTCTCATCGAGCTCTTTTAACTCAAACATCAAGGCATCAAAACGTGTTCTCACATCAGCTAAAGCATTTTCTTTACCTGATCTATTCTCTAAGAGTTCTTGCAAAAGTTCTTGTGCCCGAAGATCCGTTAATTGTTCTAACTCTGCTTGCGCGGTCTGCTGAGTTTGATTGAGGGCCCCTAATTGCTCAGTGGCAGAGTGCATATCTCGCTCTAAATCAGTTTGACGTTGCCTCAAAGAACGCACTTCAAAGGATGCTTCTTGTGCAATTGATTGTAATTCTTGCCGCTTTTGAATCGCTATACTGCGTGACTGCGAATGTACTTCATGAGCTAGCACAGCCTCATCAAAACTTGCTTGTGTGAGAGATAACTGGGCTATTTGTGACTCGGTATTCACCAAGTTATCAGAAATACGCATTTGAATTTGATCGCGTAAAACAGCCGTCTCTGCTAGTTCTTGTTGGACCTGCGCCGCACGAACAGAATACTGCTCTTCAGCCTGCAATAATTGCATCGCTTCCACCTCAAACCGGTGTGCATCCTTGACAGATTGCTCAGCAGTTTGGCGATCAGACACAGATTGCTGATGGGCCTGCTGATAATTTCCCTGTGCTTGACTCAGGTGGCTTTGTGCCTCATCTAACAAAAACTGCTCTGACTTGAGTTGTTTTTCTAAACCGTCTAACTCCTTAGCACGAATAATCAGGCCAGCTTGCTCGTTATCTTCAGCATATAATTGCACGCCAACTCGAGAGATTAAATGACCCTTGGTCGTTACAAAAACTCCACTTGTAGGTAATTCTTCTCGACGAGCAACACCCTCTTGCACAGATTCAATCACATAAACGAGCGCTAACCAATCACTTAAAGCCACAGACAAGGCCAAATCGCGGACCTGAATTCTGCTCAATAGCGGGGTTAACGAGGCACCCACTACAACTTTTGTCGCGGCTGGTTGTGCATTTGCTAAAAACCAAGCTACGCGACTAGGCGGTGTTTGCTCTTCATATTGAATAATCGCTGCTAGATTTTGGGCTTCAATAGCTCCAATACGTTCTCGTAAAACAGATTCAACTGCTCTTTCCCAGCCTGATTCAACTTGAATTTTCTGCCAAAGACGTGGCAACGTAGCCAGATCATTTTTTTGTAACCAGGGCATTAATTTACCCTGCGCAAGAACCTGTTCTTGAATATTTTTAAGAGCAGAGAGCTTTGCTTGGGTTTGCTGTACGGCCTGATTCGTGATTTGGAACTGTTCTTGATCCTTAGCCCTAGCCTGATCAGCTTGTAAAATTTGCTGTTCGGATAAAAGTCTTTTGGATTGGGCATCGTCGCGCTTTTTTTGAGCACTTTGTAAGCGGTCTTGAGCGGTCAAAAGAGCCTGTGCATCAGGCCGAATTAATTGCTCAAAATCAATCTTTAAACGCACTAAGCGTTGCTCAGTTTGCTCGGCCTGTGAACTGAGACTTTGTCCTAATGACTGGATTCGGGCGAGTTCTTTTTCAATTTCTGAGCACGCAGATCGGGTAGTTTCAACTGCCTGTTGCGAGTTTTTCCAAAGAACTTCTAACTCCGGAAGAATACTTGCATGTGCAATTAAATTAGCTTGACACTGACTATCATCCGCGTTGGATTGCTCTAGCTGCGCACAAACTGAAGAAAACTGTTCAGTCGCCTGATCTAATTGCCCTTGCCAACGATTTTTTTGTGCAATCAGATCTGTAATTTGGGCTTGTAAGCGCAACTTCGATTCGTTGGCGAAACGGATTTCGGACTCGGTCTGGGCAACCGCAGCGGTCACTTCATATAAAGCCGCTTGCGCTTGTGATACTTCATCTTGTAAAAGGTATTGATCCGCTCTTGTATTTTCCAGAGATAATTCAGAAGACCTCAAAAGAGCAATTCGCTCTTCTAATAAAACCTGCTCCGTACGGATTCTTTCATTGTGGCGTTGCCGCTCAGTTTCACCCTGCGTCATCCGCATAAACCACAGCAAATGCTGCTTACTTTGCATACTGGATTGATATTCTTGGAATAGTCCTGCAACTTGCGCTTGTGATTCTAATTTAATTAACTGGGCATCTAATTCTCGAAGAATATCTCGTACACGCGTCAAATTTTCTTGCGTACTTTCTAAACGGGATTCGGTTTCTTTCCGACGTTCCTTGTATTTAGAAACACCAGCGGCCTCTTCTAAGAAAATTCTTAACTCTTCTGGCTTGGCCTCAATAATTCTGGAGATCATACCCTGACCAATAATTGCATAAGCCCGAGGCCCAAGACCTGTTCCTAAAAACATGTCCTGGATATCTTTTCGTCGAACACTTTGTTGGTTAATCAGATAGTTAGAGGCGCCATCTCGTGTAAGTACACGTTTTACAGATATTTCACCAAAGGCGGACCACTGCCCTAAAGCTCGCCCATCCGTATTATCAAAAACAAGCTCAACACTGGCCCTCCCAGAGGGCTTACGTAATCCTGAGCCATTAAAAATCACATCTTGCATCGACTCACCGCGGAGTTCACTAGCCCGAGATTCACCTAAAACCCACCGCACAGCATCAATAATGTTGGATTTACCACAGCCGTTTGGGCCAACAACCCCAATTAACTGACCGGGAAGGTCAAAATGGGTCGGGTCAACGAAGGATTTAAAACCAGCTAATTTGATAGATTTGAGTCGCACGGCAGTATAAGTTATTTCGATTAAACAATGATGATATCAAGTCTGGGGATCAAACCACAGTATTTCGCCATAATTTTCATTCACGATATAAAATAAACCCGTCTATCTCTTTAAAATTGAACATTTATCACCATTATGAACACACATTCAAAAGAATCTTTACCGAGCCTGATCGATCAAGCCTGGGAAAACCGAGCCAACTATTCAAGCCAAAACCCGCCTGCCGGGCTCCAGGCAGCGGTCGCCGAAGTGATTCAGGGCCTAGATGATGGTAGTCTGCGCGTAGCTACCCGAAAAGCTGTCGGCCAGTGGGAAGTGCACCAGTGGATTAAAAAAGCCGTTTTATTATCTTTTAAATTACAAGATAACGAAGTCATGACCGCCGGTGGATTTACTCAATTCTTTGATAAGGTCCCTAGTAAGTTTGCAAACTACTCCCCGGCCGATTTTCAGAATGGCGGTTTTCGAGTTGTCCCGCCAGCAATCGCCAGGCGTGGCTCGTTTATTGGCAAAAATGTTGTTCTAATGCCATCCTATGTCAATATCGGCGCCTATGTAGATGAAGGATCCATGGTTGATACTTGGGCGACAGTTGGATCTTGCGCCCAAATCGGTAAAAATGTTCACTTGTCTGGTGGTGTTGGTATCGGTGGAGTACTCGAACCAGTCCAAGCTGGGCCTGTAATTATTGAAGATAACTGTTTTATCGGTGCCAGATCGGAAGTAGTCGAAGGCGTAGTGATCGAAGAAAATAGCGTTCTGTCAATGGGGGTCTACATCGGCCAAAGCACAAAAATCTATGATCGTGAAACTGGTGAGGTTCATTATGGTCGAGTGCCCGCTGGCTCTGTAGTTGTGCCTGGATCTCTACCCTCCGCAAACGGCAAATATAGTTTGTATGCTGCTATTATTGTTAAAAAGGTCGATGCGCAAACCCGCGCAAAAACTGCGATTAACGAACTACTTAGAGATTAAATGTCGATTCAGTTGTACGGAATTTCTAATTGCTCTAGTGTCCAAAAGGCAAAAATATGGTTAAATCAAAACCAATATGATTTCGTTTTTATCGACTATAAAAAACAAGCACCAACCAGCCAACTTCTCGAAAGATGGCTAGAGCAAGTTCCGCTTGATCAGCTCGTTAATCGCCAGGGTACTACATGGAAACAACTTTCTGATGACGAAAAATTACAATTTGAGCAAAGTAGTCAGGCAATTCTGATGTTAATTGCCAAGCCAACATTACTCAAACGGCCTACTTTGGTTAAAAACAATCAAATACTAGTCGGTTTTCATGCCACCAAATACCTCTCATTTTTAAGTCCATAAGCATGCTTTCCTCTGATCATTTCACGCCGACTCAATTACTTACTCAAGTGATGATTTCTCACCCGTCAGTCACGCCAGTTGATGGTGGCCTCCAAGAGTTAATCGCTAAACGCCTGCGCGCCATCGAATTCGAATGTGAAACTATGATGAGTGGACCTGATGATTTTCGGGTAACTAATTTATGGGCTATACGCCATGGTGCAGCTGGCAAAAATGGCCCTTGTTTAGTCTTCGCAGGCCATACCGATGTTGTTCCTACTGGCCCTCTAGAGAAATGGCAAACAGATCCCTTTACCCCCTCGATTCGAGACGGAAAATTATTTGGTCGTGGGGCTGCTGATATGAAAAGCTCACTAGCTGCTTTTGTAATTGCAACCGAAGAATTTGTGCAAAAAAACCCAAACCATCAAGGATCTATAGCCTTTTTACTTACTAGCGATGAAGAGGGGCCAACAAACACCGATGGTACTGTCGTGGTTTGCCAAAAACTAGCTGAGCGACAAATCAAACTCGATTTTTGTATTGTCGGTGAGCCAACCTGTTTGAATCAATTTGGCGACATCATCAAAAATGGTCGAAGAGGATCTTTATCCGCGAAGCTTACCGTCAAAGGGATTCAAGGTCATGTTGCTTATCCGCATTTGGCCCAAAACCCTATTCATGATATTTCTCCGGTTCTCAGTGAACTAGCCAATATGCAATGGGATCAGGGTAATGAATATTTCCCCCCAACAACCTGGCAAGTGTCTAATTTTCATGCCGGTACAGGAGCTACAAACGTGATACCGGGCGAGGCCGTAATCGACTTCAATTTTCGCTTTGCAACAACGAGTACTGCCCAGGGTTTAATTGATCAAGTCAGTAAAATTCTGAGCAAGCATCAAATTCAATATGATATTTCTTGGAACCAAAGCGGCGAACCATTTTTGACCCCGCAAGGCGAATTATGTCAGGTATTACAGTCCGCTATATTGGCTGAGGTAGGCGTTCATGCTGAGCTCTCCACAACTGGTGGCACAAGTGATGGTCGCTTTATTTCTAAAATATGCCCTCAAGTTGTCGAATTTGGTCCAATCAATGCATCGATTCATCAAGTCAATGAAAACATTGCTTTGCCTGACATTGAATCTTTAAAAAATATTTATCGCCGAACTCTAGAGCTACTTATCTCGCATTGAATACCCCCATTACCATCGATGAGGCTTGGGAAAAACTAAGCAATCAACTCAACCATGCGGAATTATTTTTTGGACATGGTGCAGTCGATGCCGATAGTGAAGCCCTATGGATCTTAGCCCACTGTCTAGATGTGTCACCCAGCTCTTTATTAACAAAACTTGAGCAATCACTCCCTTTGACTGTTTTAGAAAAAGCCAGCCAACTCGTTACAACGCGTATTTATACGCGTAAGCCTCTGGCTTATCTCCTAGGTGAAGCTTGGCTAATGGGAGAGGTTTTTGATTGTGATGAACGCAGTATCGTACCACGCTCATTCATCGCCGAATTAATCAGTAACCAAATCCTCGACCCCTGGCTACCTGCTGCAGGACGAGCACTTGATCTTTGCACTGGTAATGCCTCTCTAGCTATCCTTCTTGCCAAGTACTGCCCAGATTTAGAAATTACAGCAACAGACATTGACCCGAAAGCCTTGGAATTAGCTCGTCAGAATATTGCCAAATTTGAATTAACGGATGCGATCGAACTGTATTGTGGTGACTTATGGAATGCTCTGAATGATCCAAATGATTCGAACCGTTTTGATTTAATTCTTTGTAATCCACCTTATGTTAATAGCGCCACCATGTCGACTCTTCCCCCTGAGTATCTAGCAGAGCCACGACACGCGCTTGCTGGAGGTCTAGACGGCATGGATTTCATTGACCAAGTTCTAGCTCGGGCAAAAGAATACTTAACTGATCGTGGAGTACTCGTACTGGAAATCGGTAATGAGTATGAGCATTTTCAGCGCGCATTTCCTGACCTCGTAGTTCTTTGGCTAGAAGTCGCCGCTGGCAATACACAGGTTGGATTAATAAACTATGCTGACTTACCGTAAGTATCAGTGACAAGGTATTGTTTGCAGATTAGTTTGCTCTGATAAATAAAAACGAATCCTTTTAAAGACGCAAGCTTTCTAAAACATCCCTCATATTCTGCGGAATCGATTGTGGCCTGTGCGTCTGACGATCTACATAAACATGCGTAAACTGTCCTAAAGCACAAATCCCTTCCTCAGTATTTTTAAATATTCCAAGTCGATACACCACACTCGAATTACCAATTTTTTCAACAAAAATGCCAACTTGAACCGTATCCGGAAAAGAGATTGAACGAAAAAATTGGCAGTGATTATCAACCACTAAACCGACCAAGGGACTATGGTCAAAATCCAAAACACCTTGTTCCAGCAGATATTGATTGACGGCTGTATCAAAGAAAGAAAAATAGACGACATTATTAACATGCCGGTATACGTCATTATCGGACCAGCGCGTCGTTATCTGTATAAAACGAGCAAAGTCTACTCTAGTAAAAATTCGATCGGCCATTACTGTACTAAAAATCTTTTACTAAGTTAAACGCTGCCTCGATACGCTCGACGGCATGAATTTCCATATTCTCAAAAGATGCACCTTTAGGCATATTCGCTTTGGGAATAATTGCTTTCTTAAAACCTAATTTTGATGCTTCGCGCAGACGCTCTTGTCCACGCGGACATGGACGAATCTCCCCTGCTAAGCCAACCTCCCCAAACACAACAAGATCTTTCGGTAAGGCTTTATTTTTTAAAGATGATTGAATAGCCAGTAAAACTGCTAAGTCAGCTGCTGGCTCAGTGATCTTTACCCCACCAACCGCATTTAGAAATACATCTTGATCAAAACAAGCAATGCCTGCATGACGATGCATGACTGCTAATAACATCGCTAAGCGATTTTGCTCCAAACCAACCGCTAAGCGCCTCGGGTTAGGAAGATGAGAACTATCTACTAAAGCTTGTATTTCGACTAATAAAGGTCTACTACCTTCTTGGGTAACTAAGACACAAGCGCCAGGAACCGCCTCCGTATTTGGTGATAAAAACAATGCTGAGGGATTATTAACACCCTTTAAGCCCTTATCTGACATCGCAAAAACACCTAATTCGTTCACCGCACCAAAGCGATTTTTTATCGCTCGGATTAATCGAAAAGAAGACTGCGTATCTCCCTCAAAATATAAAACTGTATCGACCATGTGCTCTAGTACGCGAGGTCCAGCAATATTGCCCTCTTTCGTTACGTGTCCGACTAAAATAATGGATATACCAGAGGACTTTGCTAAACGGGTGAGTTGGGCTGCACATTCGCGTACCTGCGCAACAGATCCTGGAGCCGAGCTTAAGGCCTCTGAATAGATCGTTTGAATCGAGTCTATAACTGCAACCTTCGGTCTGGCAAGCTCCAAATTACTGAGAATTTTTTCTAATTGAATTTCTGGAAAAACAACTAAATCAGGCGCAAAGCAGCCTGTTCTTTTAGCGCGAAGTGCAATTTGCGCGGCCGACTCCTCCCCACTTACATAAACTACAGATTGGCCTTCTAAGCTTAAGCCAGCTAACGTTTGTAATAGTAAAGTCGACTTACCTATACCAGGATCGCCGCCAATAAGAACTACCCCAGCATCTACTAGACCGCCACCTAAAACACGATCAAATTCTGGGATACGGGTGGATATCCTCGCAAAATCCTCTAAATCAATATGCGCAAGAGTCTGTTGAGCGCTAGCCTGCACAATGCCCTGATATCGATGATTAGGCCCCTGCTCAAGAGTCTCCTCTAAAGAGTTCCAAGCCTGACAAGCGGGACATTGCCCTTGCCATTTTGGAAAAGATCCACCACAAAGATGGCAAGTAAATTGCGATTTAATTTTAGCCACAAATATGCTTACAAAGGCGATGCACTTCGATTTTGCTGAGCTCTTTTCTCAGAGTCTTTACGACGTTCCTCAAGCTCTTCAATTCGCTTTGCACGTAAAATTTGTTTTTCCTCGAAAGCTTTACGATTATCAGCCCGCTCTTGAATATTTTTGGGATCTTGCCGCTCGGCAATTCGTAAGGTATCTTTTTCGGTTTTTATCATCTCATTGACTTCGCGTCTCCGGTCATGCATCGCTAACTCTTGCACGCGAACCACCTTGATCTCTTTTAAATAGGTTTGGCGAACACGATCTAAGCAACGCTCCACAAAAAATAATTGATAACAGTTCCGAACTTGGGTGTCATTTCGATACTGGACCCACTCTTTTTGAAGATCCAGATTATCTTGAACAACTTCCAGTTCAGCTAATTCTTGATCATGAACTAGTCCAGCAAATGAACTAGTAATACAGGCAACTCCTCCAAGACTTAGGATGAATATAACCAGCAGCCTATAACGCGTTTGCCTCATCCGCTTAATTGTTGTGTTAGATGAAATAAATTAGCAGATCGAGCGCCACTTCGGCAATAAGCCAAGACGGGCTTCGGTAACTCCTCCAAAAGAGCGGCCATTTCAAGCACTTGGTCACGCGTAATTTGCCCACTGATGACTGGTAAATACGCAAAATGTAAACCTACAGCCAAAGCCGCTTTTTCAATATCAGCTTGCATCGGTTGCTCACTACCACCCTCTAAATCAGGCCGATTGCCAATAATAGTGCGATACCCTAAGGTGGCAATTTCAGAAATATTTTCGCTAGTAATCTGTCCTGCAGTTGAAAAGTTGGGAGTGTGTTCGGTGATATAAAGTGACATGTTTACCTCATTAGTTATTTGCAATTGCCAAAAGCCCAGCCTGTAAGTCGTTTTTTAAATCTGTAATATGTTCAAGCCCCACCGAAATACGCACTAATCCTTCCACTAGACCAGCCTTTTCACGCTCGGCAACTGGTACTCTGCCATGTGTGGTTGTCGCTGGATGCGTAATTGTTGTTCTCGTATCACCTAAATTAGCGGTAATCGAACAAATCCTCGTTGCATCAATGACCTTCCAAGCGTTGGCACGGCCACCTTTGACAATAAATGAAACAATCGCTCCACCGGCTTTTTGTTGTTGCATTGCCAGAGCATGCTGAGGGTGTGACGTTAAGCCAGGATGCAAAACTCGCTCAACCATGTCTTGCTCTTCTAACCAAGCCGCTAAAAGTAATGCATTTGCACTTTGTTTTTCTACCCGTAAGGATAGAGTCTCAAGTCCTTTTAATAATACCCAAGCATTAAATGCAGAAAGTGTTGGACCAGTACTGCGATTGAAGGTAAAAACTTTGGAAATTAGCTCCTCAGAACCAAGTACTGCACCTCCCAAGACCCGACCTTGACCATCTAAAAATTTGGTAGCTGAATGAATTACCGCATCAGCACCAAGACTAAAAGGTTTTTGGAGGACCGGCGTGCAAAAACAATTATCAACCACAAATAGCGCTTGCGCACTGCGTGCGATCTGGGCTATACCAGCAATATCCGCAATTTGCGTTAAAGGATTAGAGGGACTTTCAATATAAATTAATTTGGTGTTTGGTCGAATAGCTCTTCTAAAATCATCTAGATCTACTAAATCTACATACGTGGTTTCAATTCCAAAACGAGACAAAATAGTACTAAACATTTGGATGGTTGCACCAAAGACTGCCCTAGAACAAACTAAGTGATCACCAGCCTTCAAGTGGGTCAAGGTCACTGCAAAGATAGCGGCCATCCCTGAGGCGGTTGCTATACAAGCAGGGGTTTCTTCCAGGGCTGCTAGCCGATCTTGAAACATTTTGACAGTTGGGTTAGTAAAGCGTGAGTAAATAAAACCTGTCTCAGCATGAGCAAATTTATCAGCCGCTTCTGCAGAATTAGCATAACAAAAGCTCGAGGTTAAAAAAATGGCCTCGGCGTGTTCATTAAACTCTGATCGCATAGTGCCCGACCGAACTGCTAAAGTCTCAGGGTGAAGACCCTTGCCATCAAATGGTATCGACATCAGTATCTTTCTCAATCAAACGAATCATTATTTGTTTTAATACTATTACATCATTCGCGGTTAATTACTCGCAGTTACTTCTACTTCATGAATCACTATCTGTTAACTGCAAATGGAGTTGTGACCTAGAAAAATCTCCATAATCACTGGCCCTATCTTCTATATCCTCCGGACTTAAACGAACTGCTTCTAAGGCATCTAGATAAGCAGTTGTAACTTTGCCAGCTAAATAAATACCATCAAAACAAGATGCTTCAAAATCACCAATCAACGGATTAATATCACGTACCGCCTGCTTTAAATCATCTAAGTCTTGATATATTAACTGATCAGAACCAATCAATTTATTGATTTCATCAACAGTCCGTCCATGAGCAACTAATTCTCCGCGAGTTGGCATATCAATACCATAGACGTTCGGAAAACACACCGGTGGTGCGGCTGACGCAAAAATCACCTTCCGCGCACCGGCACTCCTTGCCATCTGAACAATTTCAAATGAAGTTGTGCCGCGCACAATAGAATCATCCACAATCAAAACAGATTTATTTTCAAACTCGATCCGCATGGCATTTAATTTTTGACGAACTGATTTTTTTCGTACAGCCTGACCCGGCATGATGAATGTCCGACCAATATAGCGATTCTTAAAAAATCCCTCGCGATATTCGATACCTAAATGCTTTGCAACCTGCATCGCCGCAGGCCTACTCGAGTCTGGAATAGGCATAACCACATCAATGTCACTAATGTCTGTTTGCGAACGAATTTTTTTAGCTAAATAGTCACCCATGCGCATCCGAACATCAAAAATGGAGATACCATCCATACATGAGTCAGGTCTTGCCATATACACATATTCAAACATACAAGGATTTAACTGTGCATCAGCAACAATTTGCCGACTGGCAAAATTACCATCTAAGTCAACAAATATCGCTTCACCAGGGGCTACGTCTCGAACAAATTCATAGCCAATGCCCTCAATGGCGACCGACTCAGAAGTTACCATCCACTGTGATTTTCCTTGACCAACATCCATTCGACCGATACATAATGGCCGAATGCCGTTTGTATCCCGAAACGCTAATAAGCCATACCCAGCAATCATTGCTACAACTGCAAAGGAACCCTCTAGTCGCGCATAAACCTTTTCTAATGCATTAAAAGCGCTACTCGCATCTAAGCCAATGCCTTCTGTAGAATGCTGAATTTCATCAGCTAAAACATTGAGCAAAACTTCGGTATCCGAACTAGTATTGATGTGCCTACGATCACGATAAGACATCTCTTCACGTAAGGTTGCAGCATTTGTTAAGTTACCGTTATGTGCTAAAACAATACCAAAAGGTGCGTTAACATAAAAAGGTTGAGCTTGTTCTTCACTACTAGCCGATCCAGCAGTTGGATAACGCACTTGCCCAATCCCAGAATTCCCTTTTAAACCACGCATATTCCGCGTTCTAAATACATCTCGTACTAGACCATTGGCTTTGTGCATATAAAAAGAATGTCCATTATGCGTGGCAATACCAGCAGCATCTTGGCCACGATGCTGGAGTAATAAAAGCGCGTCATAAATCAACTGATTTACTGGGTCATTCGATACTACCCCAACAATTCCGCACATAAGATTTCTTTCGATTTATTTTGCTAACTGACGAATATCTGTAGCTTGTAGCAAAGTTTGTGCCCAATTATCAGGTAACCAATGCCGAACTATACCTACCACTAACTCAACTGCAGGTCGGCACAAGGCGTCTTTCCATTCATTACTTTTGGGTAAATCAGTTACTGCTAGTAAGGTCGATAAAATGACCACAATCAAAGCCCCACGTAAGAATCCAAATCCAGAACCTAAAACTCTATCTAAAAAAGATAAGCCCGCTCCAGACAATACCCGACTAATCAAGTTACCTAAAACTTTTCCAACGATCAAAACAACTACAAAAATAAGCCCAAAAGCAAGAACCATACGTCCTGTAGAGCCAATAGGGATTGCCCCTAACCAGGCTATTGCTATTTGACTAGAAAATTCATAAGCTAAATATGTGGCAACCACAAAACTAACAAGGGAAAGGAGTTCTTTGACTAAACCCCGAATAAGACCAAGGGTAGATGAAATAATTAGGATTGCAATCACAAAAAAATCAACCGTAGTAAACGCAAAGGTATTCATTCAAATATCTATTATTTTGTATCGACAATTTTAGGAGTTAAACCAAGTGCAACTAACTTTTTCTCTGCAATGAATACCTCATCTCGACTTTTATAGGGTCCCGAGCGTAACAAAAAGAGAGTTCCGCTATCACCATCTTTCTTTCGCTCAACTACGTAAGTCGTAATCTTTTGTTCATTCACTATTTCCTCTAATTTTTTTAAACGCTCACTAGTTGAAAAGGCGGCAATTTGAATATAAAGTTTTTCATTTTTAGAAGGCTCTATTTTTTCTGGTTGCCCTCCAATCTCCACCTTATTTTCAGTCTTACTAGCAATCAAAGAGTCAGAGGCAGATTTGTCAAACCGCAAATTATCACTTTTGCTCATCTCATTGCTTGAACGCTTGGGAACCTCAGCAATGATTTCTTCACCAACATCAAGTTGCGGATTGGCATTTTTTAAGGGCACATTTTTCCCAAGATCTGCTTTATTGGCTGCAGATTTTGGAGGCGGTAACTCTATTTCAGGAACCTCATTGGACCGCTGGATATTCGCTAACCATTGCCGCACATTTTTAAAAAATTCTTCAAAACTAGAGGCTGTTTCGACTGTACTATCCTTTTTGCTATCTACTTGTGCATTAGAGCTAGCACTTTTTTTCGAAGAACCCCCTATCTCAAGGCGAGATACTGGTGGCTTAGGAGTGGTCTCTGAACTGGTGGAATGCGTCACCGAATTAATTACTTGGATGACAACATCATTATTGAGTTTCTTCGACTCAGAATCGAATAATTTAGGTAAACCAATGACCGCAATGAGGAGTAACAAACTGGCTCCTAAAAGACGATGCCTAGATTTTTGAACTTCCCGATCTTCTAAAACCTCGGTGTCCTCTAAGGTATTACTGGCATTAGACC
This sequence comes from Thermoflexus hugenholtzii JAD2, assembly GCA_943325205.2. Taxonomy (GTDB): domain Bacteria; phylum Pseudomonadota; class Gammaproteobacteria; order Burkholderiales; family Burkholderiaceae; genus Polynucleobacter. The sequence goes on from CALPOM020000006.1 coordinate 35,098, forward strand.
TCGCACGAAATGATGGTTCTTGGCGATGGGCCCGAGTATCTGGTTTATTTTTTTGAAAAAAAGTTGGCAATGAGATCATTATCTTGTTTTTGATGAGCACAATGAATTCAAGCTAAAGGACAGGCGCAAATGTGTGATGTATTAAACCGCGTAAAAATGACATGAATCAACCAAGAAAAATGACATCCAACTAGTGCTTCTGAGTCTGTAAATACAACAATACTCCAGAAACAGTGTAAAAGGACCCGAATACGACTATTCTATCATTTTGCCCAGCTCTCTCAAGGGTTTTTTGATAGGCTTGTGCCACATTGGAGAATGTCTCAAATCCAGAGTCAGCTGTCTTTTTTACTCCTAACTCTTGCAATGCCTGCACAATTTGATTTGCCCTAGCCGCTCTGGGTGTTGGTAAATCAACGCAATACCAATAATCCACTTGGCCTAGCATTGGCTTTAATACACCAAGCATATCTTTGTCAGCCATCATTCCAACCACCGCGTGCGTATAGGGGAAGTAACCCATCTTGGCAAGGCTTTGGGAAAGTGTGGCGCTAGCATGTGGATTGTGCGCCACGTCGAGAACGATATTGGGCTGACCTGGCAAAACCTGAAAACGCCCTGGTAAGTCAACCGAAGAAAACCCATTACGGATATCTTGTACGCCTACGGGTAAGATTTCTCGCAAACTAGTCAGAGCGGCTAAAACACCTGAAGCGTTAAGTAATTGATTGGCCCCCCTTAAAGCTGGGTAAGCTAAGCCACCAATTCTGCGCCCCCTTCCCGACCAAGCCCACTGTAAAGTATCTCCCTGAAAGTTAAAATCCTTACCCTGTAACCAAAGGTCTGCGCCAATGTGATGGGCATAGTCCACCAAACTATCAGGCGGTTGTGGGTCACTACAAATTGCGATTTTTCCAGATCGATAAATACCGGCTTTTTCATAGGCAATTTTTTCGCGCGTATCTCCTAAATAGGCTTGATGGTCTAGATCAATACTGGTGATAATCGCACAATCCGCATCAATCATATTGATAGCATCTAAACGACCACCTAAACCAACCTCTAAAATCATGACATCGACTTCAGACTTACTAAATAAACTCAGGATAGCTAAGGTCGTAAATTCGAAATAAGTCAGACTAACTGGGCAAGCCATCGAACTGCGCGCCTTCTCCACAATTCGGAAGTGCTCAAGTAAATCATCATCTGTTACTTCTTGCCCATTGATTCGAGCTCGCTCATTAAAACGTATTAAATGGGGTGAGGTATGGCACGCGACACGATAGCCAGCACTCAGCAATATGGCTTCTAAAAAAGCACAAGTTGATCCTTTACCATTCGTGCCACCAACACTAATTACCGGACAATCAAGGGATAATTGCAGCGCCTCTTTAGCCTGTAAAACCCGACCTAGGCCCATATCAATGCCCACGGGGTGGGCTGATTCTAAAAAATTCAACCAACTCGTTAAATCAGGAAAATAATGTGGTTCTTTTGCTAACACATGGACCTAAAGGACAACAAAAACTAAGAAATCGATTCAATGGGCTGCTTCAAAAGTAATGCTAATAGACTAGCCAACTCTGTCCGTAACTGCCGACGGTCAACAATCATATCAATCCCACCTTTTTGCAATAAGAACTCCGAACGCTGAAAGCCCTCAGGAAGCTTTTCACGCACAGTCTGCTCGATCACGCGCGGTCCAGCAAATCCAATTAATGCCCGAGGCTCAGCTATTACAACATCACCCATAAAAGCAAAACTCGCTGAAATACCTCCCATCGTGGGATCAGTTAAAACACTAATGTAGGGTAGCCGTGCTTTAGAAAGAAGCGTTAACATCGCATTGGTCTTACCCATCTGTAATAAAGACAACAAACTCTCCTGCATGCGAGCCCCGCCAGTAGCAGCAATACATATAAAAGGTACCTTTTGGTCAATTGCCATTTGCGCGCCACGGACAAAACGCTCACCAACTACAGATCCCATCGAACCACCCATGAATTCAAATTCAAAACAAGCAATTACCACAGGAATATTCTGAATGGAACCCCCCATCACGACCATCGCATCCGTCTCACCACTTTGATCCATGGCATCTTTTAAACGATCAGGATATTTTTTGGTATCTTTAAATTTCAAAGAATCCACTGGTAAAACTTCTTGACCAATTTCATACCTGCCTCCTTGGTCTAAGAGGTGCTCTAGACGGACACGCGCCCGAATACGCATGTGGTGATTGCATTTTGGACATACAAATAAATTAGCTTCGACGTCAGTTCGGTATAAAACTGATTCACAGGCAACGCATTTAACCCATAATCCTTCAGGCACTGACTTACGTTGCGTTGGATCTGAGGGTTGTATTTGCGGAGGAAGTAATTTATCAATCCAACTCATTTATTTACTTTCATCAGTTTTTAGTTCAGCGGCTAAACTGCGTTTCATCATAGAGTTTTAAACTCCAGACAACATTTTTAGAACCGAGCCGCTTGTTTTACATCATTCAATATTCTCATCTAAAGCCTGCCGAATACCAAGCACAAATTCTTTGAGAGATTGTAACCCCGATTCAGCCGTTGAGTCCTCTAAAAGTTGGACTAAACGGCTGCCAATCACCACCGCATCGGCAGTCTGACTGATCGTTTTTGCGGACTGCGCGTCTCGAATACCAAAACCCACCGCAATCGGAATACTAGTCACAGCTCTGATTTGAGAGATTAAAGATGCAACATGACCAGCATTAATATTTGCAGCACCAGTTACACCCTTCAGTGAAACATAGTAAATGTAGCCACTCGCCACCTTGGCAACTTGAGCAATGCGCTGCGCAGTTGAGGTCGGTGCTAATAAAAAAATGGGATCAATGCCCTGTCCTAGTAGTTTTTGTGAAAATTCCACGCATTCCTCGGGGGGATAATCCACGACTAAAACACCATCCACCCCAACCTTTTTGGCGGACTGGGTAAATTGATCTATACCCATTCGTTCAATGGGATTAGCATAGCCCATCAAAACAAGTGGCGTTTGCTGATCTTGCTTGCGAAACTGCGCAACCATTTGCAAACACTGGGCCAAATTAACTCCCTTGGCTAAGGCCCGCTCCGAGGCACGTTGAATCACGGGGCCGTCTGCCATAGGGTCAGAGAATGGTACCCCTAGCTCAATCACATTCGCCCCTGCCTCTACTAAGCCATGCATGCGAGCTACAGTTTGATTCACATCTGGATCTCCAGCAGTAATAAAAGGAATTAATCCCTTTTTACCCGTTTGCTTTAACTCCTGAAATACCCGCTGAATTCGAGACATTATGAGACCTTATTCGTAAATGGGGCCAAGGGAACCTTGGTATGCTGCGCAACTGTATGCATGTCTTTATCACCACGACCAGACAAGTTGACTAATATCGTCTTGTCTTTAGGTAAGTCCTTCGCTAATTGACAGGCATATGCAATGGCGTGACTCGTTTCTAGCGCAGGAATAATCCCCTCAATGCGACAGCAATCATGAAAAGCAGCTAAAGCATCGTCATCTGTCACGGCTGTATAGGTTGCCCGCTTGATATCTTTTAACCAAGCATGCTCAGGCCCTACGCCAGGATAGTCAAGACCAGCAGAAATAGAGTGCGTCTCAATGATCTGACCATTCGCATCCTGAATTAAATAAGTCCGATTACCATGCAACACGCCCGGTGTTCCCGCACATAAAGCAGCCGCGTGCCTGCCAGTTGTAAGGCCATCACCAGCTGCTTCAACACCAATTAACTGTACATCCGGATAGTTGATGTAGGGATAAAAAATTCCCATAGCGTTAGAACCACCCCCTACACAAGCCATCACATAATCAGGTTGTCGCCCAGTCATTTCAGGCATTTGCGTTATACACTCTATGCCAATCACACTCTGAAAATCGCGCACCATCGCAGGATATGGATGTGGGCCAGCAACCGTACCAATAATATAAAAAGTGTTCTCAACATTGGTTACCCAATCGCGCATCGCTTCATTAAGCGCGTCTTTGAGCGTCTTGGAGCCCGACTCAACCGGTACCACTGTGGCGCCGAGTAACTTCATCCGATAGATATTTTGAGCTTGACGCTCAACATCTACACTACCCATATAAATGATGCACTCTAATCCAAAACGAGCACAGATAGTCGCAGTAGCTACCCCATGCTGGCCAGCCCCAGTCTCTGCAATGACTCTTGGCTTACCCATGCGCTTAGCGAGCAAAGCTTGCCCAATCACATTATTAATTTTGTGAGCACCCGTGTGATTTAAGTCCTCACGCTTGAAATAAATTTGCGCTCCACCAATCTGTTCACTCCATCTACGGGCATGGTAAATCGGACTAGGCCGACCTACGAAATGTTTGAGTTCACTATGAAACTCAGCCACAAACTGCGGATCGTGCTGGTATTTAGCATAAATATCTTTCAACTCTTCTAGTGCAAACATCAGAGTTTCAGATACAAATACTCCACCATATGGACCAAAATGACCGCGCTGATCTGGAAAGTCGTACATACATTTACCTTTAAATTAGTATTGCTAATGCTTATTTAGTTGATCAAAGAGCCGAACTTGCGCTACAAATGCCTTCATTAAATGGGGGTCTTTAAGACCCTTTTCGACTTCGACACCACTTGAGATATCCACCGCTAGTGGATGGAAATAGGCGATTGCATCACCAACATTCTTGACGTTCAAGCCACCACTTAAAACGACCCGATGCGCGTTTTCTTTGACCCATAATGAATCTATCATATCCCAATTAAAAGTTTGACCACCGCCACCATAGCCCTCTATCACTGCATCTAATAACCAAGCATTGGCATCCCTATATTGTAGGCAAAATTCATCTAGTTGGAATTTTTCATCAATTCTTGCCGCTTTCATCCAAGGCATACCCTGCGCGATATCCTGGCAACGCTGGGCAGTTTCATCACCGTGAAATTGCCAAATATCAACTCGGCAATGCTTTTTAATCTCCAATATCTCCTGATCCGAGGCGTTCACAACTAAAGCAACGCTATCTAGGTCGTGCGGGTACTGATTAGATAGTATCCCCGCCTGTACTGGGGAAATATAACGACTACTTGGCTGGTAAAACACGAGGCCAATCGCATCGATCGCTAATTGCTGGGCTAAGTCTACCTGCTCAGGCTTAGTTAACCCACAAATCTTAATCCGTGTTCGCCCAGGAATCTGGTCAAATAAAGCCATTAATTAACCACCTTTGATGAAGAAAATGACCCACTCATTGATAAAAAGGATTTTAAAAGACTACCCGGAATAACGCCATGCTCTAAAAATGGCTCTGGTATTTGAAAGGAATCAGGGTAAGCAACCCTTGCTAGATATAAACCATCTGCCGAAAATGTGGGCGGAGCTAAAGCCCGACTTCGGCCTTCTAGTAAAGATTTAACCCAAATAGGATCCGCTTTTTTTTGGCCAATATGCAATAAAGTACCAATTAAATTACGAACCATGTGGTGTAAAAAAGCATTCGCTCGAATAAAAAAATAGATCTTTGGAAAGTGATTCACGATCTCAATTTGATAAATCGTTTTCATGGGCGTTTTACTCTGACACTGTGCTGAGCGAAAACAAGTAAAGTCATGTTCGCCGATTAAATATGTCGCGGCCTCTTGCATCGCCTCGATTCTCAATAAATCCCCAGGGGGCATCATCAAATATCCTACCTTTTGATCTAATAAGGGAACTCGAACCGGCGAACATAGTAAGCAATATGCATACGCGCGCTCAAAAGCTGAAAAACGGGCATCAAAATCAGCGCCAACATCTTTCGCCCAAGTGACTACTACGCTTCGGGGTAAAAAATTATTAATCCCTCGAACCCAAGACCACATGGGCCTAGTTGTACTCGTCTCAAAATGAACGACTTGACCCAAAGCGTGCACTCCAGTATCTGTTCGACCAGCTGTAATAATGCGGATAATCGGCGCTAAAGGGTCTCCGATAAAATCCCAGATAGCTTTTTGAACGCAATCCTGGACAGTCGATTGATCTGGTTGAGTTTGCCAGCCAAAAAAATGAGCCCCATCATACTGTAATCCGAGGGCAATTTTTTGTTTTGGGACTGTCATATTCCTCTAACTAATGATCGTTATACAATTTCTAGGAGTAATTGCTTCGCTTCTTGCAAAATATCAGATGCCCCATCAGAATCCAAACTCGTTAATTCTTGAAGTATGATTTTGGCCGTTGCATAGTCCATAATTTTTATATAAGATTTCGCCAAATTTAAACGCAGTTGTTGATCATTACGACTCAGTAAAGATTTCGAGGTTCTCAGCTGACTATCTAGACTAGTTTTACTTGGCAAAATAGCAGGCGCATCCAAATCAAGGTTAATTGAGTCAAAAAGCTTTTGAACATTAGCAGGAACTGCTGCTGAATTAACAGGAATTGGTTCTCGATTAATCGATGGACTATGGGATTGCAATGCAAGGTGATCTTGTTTGGGAAAATTTTCTTGAGGCTGGACGAATACATCCTGCGACACCTTTGCTGGCCTGATGAACCAAAATAACAAAATAAGAAGTCCAACTAGGGCTACTAACAAATATCCATATTGATTTATAGTATTTTTAAAAAATCCCAAAAATTCTGGCGCTAATATGCCTTTCTCAAGCAGGCTTTTCTCTTTACCCATTAACTGATTTAAATCGGCAATATTTTTTTCCAGTTGAGCAACGCGGTCCCGAGCTTGTTCTAAAAGTTTTTGTTGCGCAATTAACTCCTCGTCGCGTTTGGCTTGATTTAAACTTGCCACAGATTCTTCTTGGGCAGAGCCAACCTGTAAGCGATCTTGCCCCAAAGTATCAGTCCTATCAGACCGATTGAGAAAGACCTCATTTGAAGACCGAGCAGCCATACCCTGAGTTAAATCATTCAAGGCGGAACGAACAAACTGATTAGCCTCTGCTGAGGAAATAGAAAAAGCCATATTCGCTGAGGGCAACGCTAAGACTTCCCCAGCTTTTAAACGGTGAATACTGCCTGATACAAAAGCCTTTGGATTACTTCTATACAAAGCTAACATGACTTGACTGGCTTGGATACCAGGAAAATCATCTGCTAATTCCGTAGCAATTAAACTTAAACTCTCTCCGAATTGCACTTCTCTTTTGATCTGGGTAGGATTAATCAGCGTATAGACACGGGTTAGTCTGCCTGTAGCCCATTTCAATTCAATAACAACATCCCTGAAGATCGACTCATCTAATGCGGTTGGTTGGAGATATTGTAGGCGAATAAAGGTAGGCCTTTGGGCAGCATCTTTGGCAATCCAGATACGGGGTAAGGCTTCAATATTTGGCCTAAGAATGCCAAAGCGATCATAGCTAGCCTGACTGCCTATGTGAACTTCTAAAGCATTCAATTGAGCCACTTCGTTGGCTGGAATTAACAAGGCAATTTTTGCATCTAAAGCTTGTTCAGCTCTTGAGAGGATGCTCAAATTTCCTAAACTAACTGCCCACACTGAACCGGAGAAAGTTAAACTCAATAGTACCCATAGCCAACGAGGTATAGAACGAATCAACAATTAAGCCTCTACCAATAGACGTAAAATCCTGCGTAAGGGTTCAGCAGCCCCCCATAATAGTTGATCCCCTACCGTAAATGCACCAATAAATTCTGGACCCATCGCTAACTGATGAAGCCGTCCAACCGGAATCGTTAATGTCCCAGTAACAGCTGCTGGAGTCAGATATTTTTCGGATAAAACCCGCTCATTAGGCACTAACTGAACCCATGGGTTTGCTGATGCAATCAAATGCTCTAATTCCGGCATCGGTACTTCTTTTTTTAACTTGATGGTTAAACCCTGCGAGTGACAGCGCATTGCCCCAACCCGCACACAGATGCCATCAATCGGAATACTACCGGGCTGCCTAAAAGGCGGTAGGCCAAGAATCTTATTGGTTTCTGACCCACCTTTGAACTCCTCTTTACTTTGACCAAATGCTACCTCATCATCGATCCACGGAATCAAACTACCAGCAAGAGCTGTTCCACGAAAATTTTCTTTAGGAAATTCATCCGAACGCAAAGTCTGGCTAATCTTTTGATCGATTTCTAATATAGCAGAAGCTGGATTGCCCAAAGCCCCCTTCACTGAATCGTGTAAAGCTCCCATCTGCAATAAAAGTTCACGCATATTCTGCGCACCTGCTCCAGAAGCTGCTTGATAAGTCATGACTGAAATCCACTCGACTAAGCCTGCCTGAAAAAGTCCACCAAGGCCCATTAGCATCAAGCTAACGGTACAGTTACCCCCAATCCAATTTTTCCCACCAGCGAAAAGCGCACGATCAATCACAGACCGGTTCACAGGGTCCAAAACAATCACGGCATCTGGATTCATACGTAATGTACTAGCAGCATCAATCCAATGCCCTTGCCAACCAGCAGCCCGAAGAGGAGCAAAAATAGCCTTGGTGTAGTCACCGCCCTGACAAGTGATAATCATGTCACACTGCTGCAGAGCTTTTAAATCATTAGCATCATGTAAAACAGAAGTATTTGAAGAACTAGTTAAGCCCTGAATCATCGGTGCGGGACCGCCGACATTGCTCGTACTAAAAAAAATCGGCTCGATTAGGGCAAAATCGCCCTCCTCCTGCATTCTCTCCAGAAGAACACTACCAACCATCCCCCGCCAACCAACGAAACCCACTACTGGAACTGACATATAGCAACCTTACAAATAAAATATCTATTTTAGCCCGAACCCATGTAATCCGATAGTAGCTTTCTTTTGCAGGCAATTGGGAGCATTTTTGTTCATCGCTTCATCCAAGCTGAACAAACCTAACTGCAAAAGATCAAACACGTTGAGCCAGTAAAAATTCATCCACCAAAACAAACCCTAGAACTCGTCCACGCTAGAGCAGAAAAGTCTTTGATAAGATCATCGTCAAGATGAACTCATCAATTCCAGTTGGGATTTTATTTCAGTGCGTTTAAGACCGCCTGACCCATTTGGGCAGTTCCAACCTTCTTCGTGCCATCAGTATAAATATCACTAGTGCGATACCCATCGGTGAGAACCTGTTGAACTGCACGCTCAATGCGAGTTGCTTGCTCAGGCTTACCAAGTGAGTAACGTAACATCATTGCGGCCGATAAGATCGTTGCTAATGGATTTGCAATACCTTGGCCGGCTATGTCAGGGGCTGAACCATGACTAGGTTCATATAATCCCTTGTTGTGGGCATCGAGTGACGCAGAGGGTAACATGCCAATCGAACCAGTTAACATAGCCGCTTCATCAGACAAGATATCACCAAATAAGTTTCCTGTTACAACCACATCGAATGCCTTGGGGGCTTTTACAAGTTGCATTGCAGCATTGTCGACATACATATGGGTTAACTCAACATCGGGATATTCTTTGCCCACCTCAGACATTATCTCGCGCCACAGTTGGGATGTTTCTAAAACATTCGATTTATCCACACTACACACACGTTTATTTCGTTTACGAGCGGCCGCAAAAGCTACATGACCGATTCTACGGACCTCTGGCTCGCTATATCGCATCGTGTCAAAACCTTCTCTAGCCCCGGGAAATAAACCATCCGTGGCCGTTCTAATGCCTTTGGGAGAGCCAAAATAGACATCGCCATTTAGCTCACGAACAATCAAAATATCCAAGCCTGCAACAATCTCAGGCTTTAAGGATGAAGCCGATGTTAATTCCGGATAACAAATCGCTGGACGCAAGTTAGCAAATAAAGCTAAATGTTTTCGTAATCCTAAAATAGCTTGCTCGGGACGCAATTCACGGGGTAATTGATCATACTTAAAATCCCCAACTGAACCAAATAAGATCGCGTCAGCCTCTTTTGCCAACTGCAGCGTTGCAGGTGGCAAAGGGTGCCCATCTGCTTCATATCCAGCACCCCCAACAGGTGCCTCCTCTAGGGTAAAAGATTCGTCAAGGTTTTCCAATACTAGACGCGCTTGGGCAATAATTTCAGGGCCGATGCCATCACCGGGCAAAATAGCTATCTTCATGATGTGTCCTAATTGAGTTAGGGTAACTTGGCTTCTAACCAAGGCATTTTTAGAATACGTTCCGCCTCAAAACGTTTGATTTTATCTGAGTGCCGCAGCGTTAAACCAATATCATCAAAGCCATTAATTAAGCAGTATTTCCGAAAAGGCGTTACTTCAAAAGCATAAGTTCGACCATCTCCAGACCGAACAACTTGCTCAGCTAAATCAACCGTTAACTGATATCCATTGAACGCTAAAGTTTCAGTGAACAAATGATCGACCTCAAGACTACTCAAGACAATCGGTAAAATACCGTTTTTAAAGCAGTTATTCATAAAAATATCTGCAAAACTAGGCGCTATGATCGCCCGAAAACCATACTGTTCAAGGGCCCAAGGTGCATGTTCACGGGAACTACCACACCCAAAATTTTTCTTGGCCAATAAAATGCTGCCATGTTGGTAGCGGGACTGATTTAACACAAAATCTGGATTAATAGGCCGATTCCGACAATCTTGACCAGGCTCTCCATGATCCAAATATCGCCACTCATCAAACAAGTTTTGACCGAAACCTGTCCTCGCAATTGATTTTAAAAACTGCTTCGGAATGATTGCGTCGGTATCGACATTTTCCCGATTAAGAGGGACAACGATACCTTGGTGAACAGTAAAAGCTTGCATATGAACTCGTTGGTTAATTTGTTATCAGAAATTCTATCAAGTCTTATTTAATGGGGGTGACCAACGCTCCAGCCGCACCCGAATCTGGTGTTGAAACTGGCGCAACGGGCTGCTCTGGACTTGTGGATGGTTTTGCTGAATTACTACTAGAGGCAGCCTGCGAAGACTTTTGGATTGAGGAGCCAACCGCTTGCATATCGCGACCAAGACCCTCTACTGTAGAACACGAAACGATTGCACCTAAATATAAAATGCTACAAGCCAATAGGCAATTTCGCCGAATATTCATGATCTCATCTTCCAAACAATTTTAAGCAATTTTTCGTACATCGACAAAATGCCCTTCAATAGCAGCCGCAGCCGCCATCGCAGGACTCACTAAATGCGTTCTCCCTCCGGCTCCCTGCCGACCTTCAAAGTTTCGATTAGACGTTGAGGCGCAACGCTCCCCAGGCTCTAGCCGATCTGCATTCATCGCCAAACACATCGAACAGCCCGGCTCTCGCCATTCAAAGCCAGCTGCTTTAAAAAGCAAGTCAAGTCCTTCTTTTTCAGCTTGTGCCTTAACGAGGCCAGAGCCAGGAACAACTAATGCTAATTTAACATGGTCAGCTACCCGCTTGCCTATGCGCTCAACGACTTTAGCGGCACTTCTCAAATCCTCAATTCGGCTGTTTGTACAGGAACCAATAAATACTTTATCAATTCGAATGGAGTCAATGGGCATATTCGGCTCTAAACCCATATATTCAAGGGCTCGCTCGATAGCCAAACGCTTCGCGGGGTCTTTTTCTTTATCCGGATCAGGCACTTGATCATCAATACTAAGAACCATCTCTGGAGAGGTTCCCCAACTAACTTGCGGCTTTATTTCTTCAGCGCGTAATGTGACAACTTGATCAAATACCGCATCTTGATCCGTGTGTAGGTTCCGCCAATATTGGATAGCATGCGACCAAGCCTGCCCTTGAGGGGAGTATGGCCGGTTTTGAACGTATTCAATTGTTTTTTCATCGACGGCTACAAGACCAGCTCTAGCGCCAGCTTCAATTGCCATGTTACAGAGTGTCATCCGACCCTCCATCGATAAATGCGCAATCGCCTCTCCAGCAAATTCGATGGTATGACCAGTACCACCAGCAGTTCCTATCCTACCAATAATTGCTAAAACAATATCTTTTGCAGAACAGCCCTGGGATAAACGGCCATCAACCCGAACTAACATGTTCTTACTTTTCTTCATCAGTAAAGTTTGAGTAGCTAATACGTGCTCAACCTCGGACGTACCAATTCCAAATGCTAAAGCACCAAAAGCACCATGTGTACTAGTATGAGAGTCACCACAAACGATTGTCATACCGGGCAATGTAGCGCCCTGCTCAGGACCAATGACATGCACAATACCCTGTCGACGATCGTGCATTTTAAACTGTGTAATTCCTAAGCGATCACAATTATTATCCAACGTATCAACTTGTAATTTGGAGACCGGATCGACAATCCCCTCTGAACGGTCCGTAGTTGGTACGTTATGATCTGATACAGCTAAGTTAGCGGCATTGCGCCAGAGCTTTCTTCCAGCAATCTCAAGGCCTTCAAAAGCTTGCGGGCTAGTGACCTCATGCAAAAGATGTCGGTCAATATAAAGCACTGCTGTGCCATCTTCCTCAACGTGTATTACATGATCATCCCAAAGTTTGTCATACAAGGTCCGAGCCATGTAATCTCCTAATTATCGTTTAGCGATGGCAGGAACGGAGCGTGTTACGCTACCATTAAAAAGCTGTCTAGGCCGACCAATCTTATACTCAGGATCCGTAATCATTTCTTCCCATTGCGATATCCAACCAACCGTCCTGGCTAATGCAAATACGCAGGTAAACATGTCGGTCGGTATGCCCAGGGCACGCTGCACAATACCCGAGTAAAAATCGACATTCGGATATAACTTACGACTGACAAAGTACTCATCCTCTAAAGCAATCTTTTCTAAGGTCATCGCTAATTTAAATAATGGATCATCCCCCAGCCCAAGCTCATTTAAAACTTCGTAACACGTCTCACGCATTAATTTTGCGCGTGGATCAAAGTTTTTATAAACGCGATGACCAAATCCCATTAAACGAACACCAGAATCTTTATCTTTGACTTTAGCAATGAACTCACCAATTTTTTCCACACCACCCATTTTTTGGATATTCTCGAGCATTTGTAAACATGCTTCATTCGCTCCACCATGTGCTGGCCCCCATAAACAGGCGACGCCTGCTGCAATGGCGGCAAATGGATTGGTTCCGGAAGAACCCGCTAAACGCACTGTTGAAGTAGATGCATTTTGCTCGTGATCTGCATGCAAAATAAAGATCCGATCAAGAGCCCGCACTAAAACAGGATTTACTTCATAATCCTCACAAGGATTACCAAACATCATCCGCATAAAATTAGCTGTATAGGACAAATTATTTTTCGGATAAATAAAAGGCTGCCCGATCGAGTATTTGTAAGCCATCGCAACTAAGGTCGGCATTTTGGCAACTAAACGAATTTGGGCGATCTCACGCACTTTGGCATCGGAGTAATCCAGTCCATCATGGTAAAACGCTGCCATACCACCAACAAGTCCCGTTAGAACTGCCATTGGGTGGGCGTCGCGCCGAAAACCACGCAGAAAAAACTGCATTTGCTCATGCACCATCGTATGGTGCATGACTAAATGATCAAAATCCGTTTTTTCTTTTTGATTGGGTAGCTTGCCATTGAGTAACAAAAAGCAAGTCTCTAAAAAATCGCAGTTGACAGCCAACTCATCAATCGGATATCCGCGATATAGCAGCTCGCCCTTATCGCCATCAATGTAAGTGATTTTTGATGAGCAAGAAGCTGTTGACATAAATCCTGGGTCGTAAGTAAATTTTCCAGTCTTACCATAAAGCTTACTAATATCGATTACATCTGGCCCAACCGTGCCTTTGTATATAGGCATCTCGATGGACGGTGAACCATCGGAAAAGGATATCGTTGCTTTAATATCAGAGGGTGTCATTTTGAAATTTCCTTCTTATTTTTTATTGAACTCTAATGCCAGTTAATTAAAACTCCACAGTAACAAATTTAAAACACAATATATCTGAGTAATCGACGCGAATAATTTTACACTTGTTGAAGTTGCTGCAGTACTTGCTTTACTTCTACACAATCTAAATTGCCTGAAGGCAAAGTTCGCCCCAAGAACAAATCCAACAAATCATTATCACTCAAGTCAAATAGCTGATCCAGAGCTAAGACATCAGTCATGCTCAAGGTCTGTGCATAACGATTAAAAAATCGCTCAATAATCAGATCGTTTTCTAATAAACCTCTTCTGGCACTCCATCGCAAACGAGATAAAGTACCAGAATCAATACTCATACTGCCCGTCGCACCATCAACTCTTTAATTTTTCCAATGGCCTTGGTTGGATTTAAGCCCTTTGGACAGACATCAACACAATTCATAATTGTATGACATCTAAATAAGCGATACGGATCCTCGAGGTTGTCAAGGCGCTCTGAAGTGACGTGGTCACGACTGTCTGCAATAAATCGGTAGGCTTGCAAAAGACCGGCTGGACCAACAAACTTATCTGGATTCCACCAAAATGAAGGGCAAGCCGTTGAGCAAGACGCACATAAAATACATTCGTATAAACCGTTCAGTTCATCCCGTTCCTCGGGCGATTGCAAACGCTCCTTTTCTGGCGGAGGCGTGTCATTGACTAAATATGGCCGAATCGAATGATACTGCTTAAAAAAGTTGGTCATATCAACAATCAAATCTCGCACAACCGGCAAGCCAGGCAATGGACGCAGAGTAATTTTACTCGGGAGTGTGAGCATATTGGTAAGACATGCAAGACCATTTTTGCCATTAATGTTCATGGCGTCAGACCCACAAACACCCTCCCGACAAGAACGCCTAAAAGAGAGCGTTTCATCTAGTTTTTTTAGTTTCATTAAGACATCTAAAAGCATTCTCTCATCGCCATCAAGCTCCAGCTCGTAAGTCTGCATCCGAGGCGCGGCATCTTTATCAGGATCGTAACGGTAAACTTCAATAATTCGTGTTTGGCTCATTTTTTTTCCCTCTAGAATGTGCGTACTTTTGGCGGAATAGATTCTGCAGTCAATGGCTTGAGATTGACCGGCTTAAACTCCATTCGATTATTTTCTTTAAACCACAATGAGTGCTTTAACCAATTCACATCATCACGTTCAGGACAGTCATCATGGGCATGCGCGCCACGACTTTCTTGACGCGTTGCAGCGGAGGTCATCGTTGAGTTGGCCGACTCCACCAAATTCGCTAACTCCAAGGCTTCAACCCGAGCTGTATTGAAAATCTTGGATTTATCCTTGAGATGAATATTCTGAGCCCGCTGGGTTAATTCAACCATCTGCTCAACACCCTCGTCCATAATTTTTTGGGTTCTAAATACCCCACAATGCTTTTGCATGGTACTACGAATATCGTTGGCCACATCTTGGGTATATTCGCCCGAACTTGAATTATCTAGTTGCGCCAAACGGGACAACGAATAATCAGCAGCATCTGCTGGTAAGTCTTGATGATTTTTCTGTTTTAAAGCAGTAGCAACTACATGATTACCAGCCGCTCTTCCAAAAACCAATAAATCTAGTAAGGAATTGGTTCCTAAACGATTTGCGCCGTGCACCGAAACACATGAACATTCACCCATAGCATAAAAACCATTGATAATTTCATTCGGATTGCCGTTTTTA
>CALPOM020000007.1 GCA_943325205.2 Thermoflexus hugenholtzii JAD2
CATCGGCGCAGCACCAGGAGTCGGGGCATCTGTCTCTAACCTACTGTCCTATTCGGATGCTAAACGCAGATCAAAAGATCCAGACTCGTTTGGAAAAGGAACTATCGAAGGAGTCATTGCAGCAGAATCTGGTAATAGCAGTGGTGAGGGTGGCTCAATGGCAACTACCCTCGCATTAGGAATACCTGGCGGTGGAGCAACTGCCGTCATCCTAGCGGCATTTGCGATGCATAACATCGTAGTCGGGCCAAGCTTCATCGATAAAAGTAAAGATTTGGTGTATGTCCTAATTATCAATAATATTGCCCAGTGTTTCATCTTAATTCCCGTTGGCCTCATATTTATTTTCTTTGCTAGCTCAATTGTTAAAGTTCCCCTAAAGTATTTAATTCCAACCGTTCTCATCATTTCAATTTTTGGCTGTTATGCGACCGACGGTAACACTGCAGGTGCAATCACTTTATGCGTCTTCTCAGTAATCGGTTGGTTAATGGCAAGGTATCACTACCCACCATCTGCAATGGTGGTTGGTCTTTTACTTGGTGGGATGTTTGAAACGGAAGCTATTAAAACAATGCAATTAAGCGCTGGGAATATGTTTTACTTCTTAGAGCGCCCAGGAGGTGTAGCCCTCTTTATTTTAATTTTGGCCTCTACCGGATATTCAATTTGGAAGAAATTTCAAACTAAATAATTGATAAATCGTTTGCTTAAATCCAATCAATTGATTGCCAACCTCAAGGCTAAATAATACTTTTGATTTTATCAATAAAGGAGTGTAGTACATGTCTGTAACACCAACAACTAAAGAAAGCTTAACCGCTTATGCTGCAAATTTTATTTGTAAAACACAATTAAAAGATATCCCTGAGAATGTTCTTGACCTCGGTAAAAAATCGATGCTCGATGGCCTTGGTTTGGCGATTGCTGGCTCTGTTGCGAAATCTGGCGAGCTAGTCAGAAAACACCTCCATGCGCAAGGATTGAATTCAGGTACAGCTACAGTGATAGGGTCCAATTTGCGTTGCGCCCCCCGTTTTGCAGCGTTCGCTAATGGTGTTGGTGTGCATGCCGATGATTATGATGATACGCAACTAGCTGTAGCTTCTGATCGGGTATATGGTCTTCTTACTCACCCTACTGCTCCAGCATTGCCAGCCGCTCTTGCTGTGGGAGAGCAAAACAATGCCTCTGGTGCCGACGTCTTTTTAGCGTATCACCTCGGAGTTGAACTCGAGTGCAAAATAGCTGAGGCTATTAACCCTAGACATTATCAAACTGGTTTTCATGCGACAGCGACTTGTGGCACATTCGCTGCTGCTGCGGCTGCAGGAAAAATCCTAAACTTCAACTTAGAAACTATGCGTCGCGCTCTATCAATTGCTGGTAGCCAATCCGCTGGTCTACGAGAAAATTTCGGTACGATGACGAAACCCTTTCACGCAGGCCGTGCTTCAGAAAGCGGCGTAGTTGCAGCAGAGTTCGCAGCTTTAGGATGGACAGCTACAGATGTTATTTTAGAAGCGCCAAGAGGATTTTTTCAAGCAGCTGGCGGAGGTTTTGAAGATGATTTTATTCGAAACAAACTCGGACACCCTTGGACATTTGCCTCCCCTGGAGTTTCAATCAAGCCCCACCCTTCTGGATCTTTAACACACCCAGGGATGACAGAAATGTTACGCCTCATTAAAGTCCATCATATTGTTGCAAATGATGTGGTGTCGGTCAAGGTTGGAACGAATCATAATATGCCCAATGCCCTAATACATCATCAACCTCAAAATGAACTACAGGCAAAATTTTCTATGGAGTTTTGTATGGCAATCCTGCTCTTGGAAGGCAGAGGAGGATTATCAGAATTTACTGATGAAGTGGTTTTGCGTGCAGATGTGCAAGAAATGATTAAACGAGTTCATTTTGGAGTCGATGACGAGGCTGAGCAAGCCGGCTTTCATAAAATGACTACGATTATCACAATAACGCTTAAAAATGGTCAAGTGATTCGAGGCTCAGCAGATTTTGGTCGAGGTAGCCCAGCAATCCCCATGAGCTACGACGAAGTTGCTGATAAGTTTTTAGAAAATTGCGCTTACGCGCATTTCTCTCCAGTCTCTTCGAAGAAAATTGTCTCCGTAGTGCAATCTATCGAACAATTAACTTCGATTAGAGAGCTTACCGCTCTCCTCTCAACTGCTAGTGCTTAACTGACAAAAGCCCTGATTGCTTTATAGATTAAATCAGGGCGCTCCTCTTGAGGGTAATGCCCAGTTGGGATGTCAGTACCTTGCAAGTTATCAGCCCATTTAGACCATGCTTCAATCGGTTTAAAGTGCCTCCCGCAGTGGCTATTACTGCCCCATAAGACCAAAACTGGGCATTGAATTTTTTTTATCCCTAAATCAGCCGTATCCATCTCTAAATCAATCGATACCGTAGCGCGATAGTCCTCACATATTGCATGAATTTGCTCAGGCGTTGTACAACGAATATATTCAGCCATTGCTTCGGGTGCAAAAATCTTTAACCCAACACCTTTTTTATTTAATTTATAGTTAATATAAAAATCTAAATCTCCACAAATTAATCGCTCAGGAAAAGGCTCCTTTTGAGCCATGAAGAACCAGTGATACGATTCAAGCCCCCAGCCCATCGTGACACGTGTTAAAACTTCATGCGTAGGCACAATATCTAAAGAAATGAAATGCGTTACTTTGTCAGGATGGTCTAAGCTCATTCTAAAACCAACACGAGCCCCGCGGTCGTGACCTACAACCGGAAACTTGGAGTACCCAAGTTCTTGCATAACCCGCACCGCATCGTTGGCCATAGTCCGAAACGAATAATCAGAATGATCACCGCCACCAAGCGGTTTTTCACTATCGCCATACCCTCTCAAATCGATTGCTACCACTGTATAGTGCTTTGCTAGAGTGGGGGCAATTTTATGCCACGTCACATGGGTCAGAGGATTGCCATGAATTAATAATAAAGGGGGGCCACTGCCGCCAATAACTCCGTGTATCTTTGCGCCTATTCCTGGTAAATCGAATGCCTTAAAACCTTCCATCAAGTTCGAGTTATAAGGAATTAAATCATCAAAAACTAAGGATTCAACATCACTGGGTGTTGCTATTTTCGTTACTTGCATACTTTTGAATCTCCTATTTTTTTCGTGTTACTTATCTGATGATTTTTGTCGCTCTAAGGCGAGGTTTACAATGACATCAAAGGCGCGTTGCATTGCCCCAACGTCAGCAACTCCCTTACCCACAATATCGTATGCTGTGCCATGAGACGGAGTTGTGTACAGTGTTTTTAACCCGCCAGTAAGTGTTACACCTTCAGTAAAACCAAGTAACTTGGTAGCAATTTGACCTTGATCATGATACATAATCACTACCGCATCAAAATCACCTGCCCGCGCTTTTAAGAACACTGTATCGGAAGGTAGTGGCCCCTCACTACTCAACCCTTCTTCTCTAAGACGCTTGAGCGTGGGCGCAATGATTTCAATTTCTTCCATCCCAAATAGACCACCCTCGCCATTATGTGGATTTAATGCGGCAACCCCAATCCTTGGGTTAGGCTTACCTAAACCTCGCATCGTTTCGTGCGCCAATCGCAAAGCTCCTTCAATTCTTTCTGGTACGACCATGTCAACGACCTGCCTCAAACTAATGTGTGACGTAACTCGGAATGTACAAAAAAGTTTAATGAGATTTACTTCGCCATAATAGCCTTGGTGATGATTCCAAGTTGCAAACATCTCATGCTCATCACGATATTTCCATCCACCCTTATTGAGGGCCCCCTTATTTAAAGGTGCAAAGCAAATTGCATCCAATTTGCCAGCATGCGCCCAATCCGTCATTACTTTTAAGGTTTCACCACACAGTCGACCCGACTCAATTGAGGTAGCGCCTCGTACAATAGTTGCTGGATCCACATTTTGTAAATCAATCAACGGAAATCCAGTCTTCGTCCAATCAATTGCGTCAACATCTTTGGCTAGATGAAAATCAACTGTTATCCCAGAATCTTCCATTCCAACTTTCAGAACTCGCAAATCCCCCACAATAACGACACGTGTACTTTGGTGGTTCTTTATTTTTTCTAGTAACCGAACTGCTACTTCAGGCCCTATGCCAGTAACATCACCCAACATCAAACCAATCACCGGTTTTTTAATCATCTTATCTCCATTATGTAAAATCAAATAATCTGATACGTTTTTAAAAACAATCTAACTTTCTACATGGTAAATTCTCAGTTGTTCCATTATCATTAGCCTACTATTTTAAACTGAACAGTCATTTATTAAAGTCAAATTATGCGCCCAATTAAACAAGAAGATTTTATTCAAAGCATCGCCGATGCTTTCCAATTCATTAGTTCTTATCATTCAGCAGATTTTATTCAGGCTTTAGCAAGTGCTTATGATCGAGAAAAAAATCCAGCTGCAAAAGACGCGATTGCCCAAATCCTAATGAATAGCCGAATGAGTGCAGAAGGCAGGCGTCCTATTTGCCAAGACACCGGTATTGCTACCGTGTTTCTCAAAATAGGCATGCATGTCCGCTGGGAAAATGTCACCATGAATATTACTGACATGGTTAATCAAGGGGTACGAGAGGCTTATACAAATCAAGAAAATCCACTCCGAGCTTCTGTTTTACATGATCCCGCTGGCCTCAGAAGGAATTCCAAAGATAATACCCCTGCAGTTATTCATTATGAAATGGTAGATGGTGCTGGAATTGAAGTTATTTGCGGCGCGAAAGGTGGTGGTTCTGAAGCCAAAAGTAAATTTGTAATGCTCAACCCAAGTGATTCGATTGTTGATTGGGTTGTAAATACTGTACCCTCGATGGGTGCAGGATGGTGCCCTCCAGGTGTTCTTGGTATTGGTATTGGCGGTACTCCTGAAAAATCCTTGCTACTGGCAAAAGAGTCCTTAATGCACGCCATAGACATTGCTGACCTCATTGCCCGCGGGCCCAATAACCGCCTAGAGGAACTGCGCTTAGAAATTTACGAAAAAGTTAATAAACTAGGTATTGGCGCCCAAGGACTAGGTGGTCTTACAACGGTGCTTGACGTAAAAATAATGGACTATCCAACCCATGCAGTGAACCTTGCGGTGGGCATGATTCCAAATTGTGCAGCAACGCGGCATACGCATTTTCATCTAGACGGATCTGGTCCTGCTATTTTTAAACGACCTTCCCTATCTGATTGGCCAGATATTTCATGGGCTCCCGATGTTGAAAAATCAAAGCGTGTGCTCCTTGACACCCTCACTCCAGAAGAAGTTGCATCCTGGAAACCAGGACAAACTCTTTTACTGAATGGCAAAATATTTACTGGTCGAGACGCGGCCCATAAACGTATTATGGATATGCTCGCGCGCGGCGAAGAATTGCCAGTAAACCTGAAGGATCGATTTATTTACTATGTTGGCCCAGTAGATCCAGTCCGCGATGAAGTTGTTGGTCCAGCTGGCCCCACAACCTCAACGCGGATGGATAAGTTCTCTGAAATGATGCTTGGTGAAATAGGGCTGGCAGGTATGATTGGTAAAGCAGAACGTGGGCCAGTGGCCATCGAGGCCATCAAAAAACACCGTAAAGCATATCTTATTGCAGTTGGGGGTGCAGCCTATCTAGTTAGTAAAGCTATCCGTAAAGCCCGCGTCGTTGCTTTTGAGGATTTAGGGATGGAAGCAATTTATGAGTTTGTCGTGGAGGATATGCCTGTCACTGTGGCCGTTGACTCAACAGGTGAATCAGTGCATACAAGTGGCCCCAAAAAATGGAAATTATTCCTTGAAACAGCCCCTGCATAAACCATCTAGTTAACTAATCTTGCGGGGCTAGTTATTATTTTATCTGTTCGTGGCTATTTTTTGATGCTTTAATCAAATTGCTTCTCCCAAGATTCGATATCCTCAAGTCCTAATACTTGGTTATATTGCTTTGGAGTAAACATCTGATCAGCATGCGAACTCAGCTTTTGATGATCTTTCATATGTTGTAATGCATTTTGCATAGCAAAGCCAAAAACACCTCGAGCTAAATTAGGATGAATTGCAATATCAATCCCTAAAACCTTTAATTCTGATGCTTGAAGTTCCGAAATCGGTCCACCCACATCAATATTAAATAAGCAACAGGCATCCAACTCTTCTCGAATTTTTTTTAATTGCGACAAAATATCTGCATGCGCTTTTAACTCGATAAAAACAGCATCTGCCCCCGCCTGAGTAAAAGATTTCGCTCGTCTGATTGCCTCATCTAAACCTAAACTCGCAGCACTATCAGTGCGCGCAATAATTACAAAATCTTGATCCACACGAGAAGCAATCGCCGCTTCAATGTGAGCTAATGCTTGGCGAGAATCTAGCACCTGCCGCGCGCCTGAGAATTGAGCGCAACGTTTTGGAAAAACTTGATCTTCGAGATGGATTGCCGCCACCCCGGCGGCTTCAAACTCCATAACGGTGCGTTGAATATTTAAAATACCACCATACCCAGTATCTGCGTCACAGATCACCGGAATATCAACACAAGAGACAATACGCCGAGCATGATCGGATATCAGGGTTAAATCCACTTGACCAACATCAGGTATACCCAGTAATGCAGCTGATACGCCATTACCTGTCAGGTACGCCGCAGAGAAGCCAGCTTGCTGGACTAAACGCAAGCCATAGCCATCATAAATACCAGGAGCAATTAAAGTATCCTTTGCAACCATTAATTGCCGTAATTTTTTTCTTTTTTGGTTAGGACTTAGCCTCATGCAGGAAAACTCCAATCAGGATGCTTTTGCAAAAAAGGAATCAATCCACCTAGTTCTACGATTTTCATAATTTCCCGTGGCAAGGGCTTAGCCTGTAAACGTAATCCACTAGAGGACACAACAGTGCCAGCATAAAAATCGATGGCTAAATCCTCACCCTCCAAAATCTGAGATGTATCACACTCCAAAACAGCAATGCCATTATTAATCGCATTCCGAAAAAACTGCCTCCCAAATGATTTTGCGAGAATGACCCGAATATTCATGAGTAACAAAATATGTGTGGCTTGCTCTCTGGAGGAATTAATCCCAAAATTTTCACCAGCCACTAAAATGCCGCCGCCAAGCTCATGAACCCTATTTGCAAAACCAGGACTCGCTTGCTCAAAGGCAATCTTTGATACATAAAGAGCATCTTTGCCAGGAAGATATTTACTCGAACAGTTTAGGTCTGTATTGATGTGGTCGCCAAGTACAAACGCTTTTCCAGATAACTGAATTAAATTGGTAGAACTCACTTGATAGACCTCCACTCACCACCTGTTACGGTCCGAGGATCAGTGATATAGCCGGTTAATGCTGAGGCAGCAACAGTTGCTGCTGAACCCAGCCAGATCTCCGCACGGTCATTCGTTAACCGACCTTTAAAATTTCGGTTCGCAGTAGAAATCACTGTATCGCCATTACCCGGCACTAAATGGTTGGTTATACCAACACAAGTACCGCAACCAGCAGCTTCAAAAGAAGCACCTGCCATCGTCAAAATCTCAATCAACCCCTCACGCAGCGCATCTAAATATATTTTTCTAGATGCTGGCGTAACAATCATCCGAACTCCTGGGGCTAATTGTCGTCCTTGAAGGATCGCTGCCGCCTGACGAATATCATCTAATCGACCATTGGTACAAGTTCCAATCAGCGCAAATTGAATTTTTTGATGGGTGACCTCATGCGCTGAAACAATATCATCTACTTGATGCTTTCTAGCCACCTGGGGAGCCAATTGCGCCGTGTCAACAACGATTGACTGGGCATACACCGCATCCTGATCCGCTTTAACTGGCTGAGGCGGCTTCGCCCCATGGGCTTGCAACCACTGCAATGTTTTCTCATCAGCCTCTAATATGGCCGCCTTAGCACCCAATTCAGCCGCATGATTACACAAAGTCATACGGTCATCAATATCCATTGCCGCTACACCACTACCAACATATTCAATCGCTTTATAGTTAAGCCCCTCCGCACCAAATTTTCCCAGCATGAATAAAGTCAAATCTTTAGCCCATACCCCAGCTTGAAGTGGGCCTTTTAATTCAACTCGAATAGTTTCTGGCACCCGTAACCAAATTTTTCCACTGGCCATGACTGCAGACACATCGGTTCCTTCAATGCCCGTTCCAAAAGCATTAAAAGCGCCATAAGTCACTGAGTGGGTATCAGTGCCAACTGTTAAATCGCCACAAGTTAAGTGACCACCTTCAGGCAGAACCTGGTGACAAATTCCCTCACCAATATCATATAATTTTGTGCCGGTTTCTTTCGCAAAAGCACGCATTGTAGTGTGAATTTGGGCAGCTTCTTCATTGGGTGGCGGCGAATAATGATCCATGACCATCGCAGTCTGACCTGCAAAACTCAGGTTCTTACTACCCAACTTGCCAATCATCTGAATGGCGTTAACAGACCGCGTATCCGTCATCATGGCGTAATCTACCGAACAGACAACGACATCTCCTGCTTCTACCTGCTCTTGGCTGGAATGCTTGGCTAGAATCTTTTCACTAATTGTTGAACCCATATTTTTGATGTATTTTCTAAAGTAAGTGTTGCTAATAAATTATTTTATATTAAGCTATTTTATGCGTACTTCAGTTTAGCCTCACAAGTCTTTTTATCAAACTAAGTTAAACGATGAACTAGCTAACCGTCTAATTACAACACTACTGTCTAAAATCAGACGATCAAACAATAGAAGACTTTTAGAGGTTATTGCGCGGAATGAAAATTCTTCCAATGCTACATAAGTTGGCGCTATCAAACAATCCAAAAGACCTGGTAGGACGATCATGCGACGTTCAAGGCGTGAGCGATTTTACCTTTTGACTCCCAATTAAATCTCTTTATCCTGTGTTTAAGATGTCAAATTTTTAATCAGGGGAATCCCTATGTTTTAGACTTAAGTAGGGTATTTAATTGTATCTAAAAGGCAGATATCGTCATAATATGAATATAAAGCCTGTTTGAATAATTAGAAATCAAAATTTTAGAAAGAGACCCATGGCATTTTCTCGAATGATGCAATCGCTATTTGTGCTATTTACACATATTTTTATGTGTACCTTAGCTGCCCAGCCACTACCTGATAAAACAATTCAATACATCATTCCGTTTCCAGCAGCCGGAGAATCCGACATAGTCGCAAGACTGCAATCAGATATCTCACTCAAAAAATATAATCAACAAATGTTAGTCATTAATCGAGCTGGGGCAGGTGGGGCTTTAGTTTGGAGTCAATTAAATACATATCCTGCTGATGGAACCTCAGTGGTCGGAGTAAATATCCCACATATCATCTTACAACCTCTGCAAGAGGGTATTCAATTTAAAACGACAGATATTAACGCAATTTACTACTACCACTTTACACCCGACGCTTTGATGGTATCAGCTGACAGCCCATATAAAACGTATCAAGATTTTATTAATGCGGCTAAAAAAGATCCCGGAAAAATGACTTTGGCAGGTTCAGCCCAGTACTCTGCAAACCATATGGCCACTGAACGCTTAAATAAATTAGCTGGAGTAAAAGTGTCCTACGTTCCATTTAAAGGTACCGGTGATTTGATTTCATCTCTTATTGGCATGCATGTTGACGGTGCAATGGGATATCTACCTTTAGCAATCCAACAAAAAGCGAAAGTACGAACGCTAGCAATTGCAACTGAGAAAAGACATCCCGCACTACCAGATGTCCCCACCTTCAAGGAGCTTGGTTTAAATTGGGTCGATGGCGCTTACAGGGGTATTGCAATGCCCAAATCAACTCCGATGGCATTACAACAAAAAATGTCCGATTATTTTGCAAGCCTCAATGCTGATCTAGAAACAAAAAAACGTCTAGAAGAAGCCGGCTTTGTACTGGTCGATATTCCTCTAGCTAAAATACCAGCATTTATGAAAGAAAAAACGCCTTTGGCAATGGATGATGCTAAGAATGCAGGTATGATTAAATAAGATTGATTTAGTTGATTATTTAAGAAGAGTTGTAACTAGGCGCTGACCGGATAATTTATCTTAAATCCAATCTTAAAGATACGCGCCGAAAAAACGCTCATTGAAAATGAATCCTACCCAATCATGATAGCGGCAAATCTAGTTGTAGATGCCTCGAATAAAACCTGTCCCCTACCAGTTTTATATGCTAAAAAAGCCCTTCAAACGCTCTCGGTAAATGATACTTTATTAATTATTTGTACTGATTTGAAGGCCGAAGATGATTTAAAAAACTTCTGCAAAAAAAAGGGTCATCTGTATGTTAGTGGCGAGGTTAAAGATGATAAATTATTTATTATTCTCAAAAAATGTTAGTGATCGAAGTCTCATCCATGCTGAAAAAAATTCTAATTCTACTAAGCCTAGCAATTATCAATCCAAGCTTTGCCATTGAAGTTGGTGATTCCTTAACTATTCGCGAAATCAAAACACTAGATCAATCTATCCTTCCTCCAAGTTACTGGCAAGATAAATTTATCTTAGTTCAGGTCTGGGCTTCTTGGTGCCCATATTGCCAAAAGCAAAATATAAATCTTCAAACCCTCGCTGAACAAACAAAAAATTCAAATCTTCGCATCCTAGCTATCTCAATTGATCAAAACCCTAAAAACGCCATCGAATATCAAAAAAAATATAATTATCAATTTCCGATGGCCATGATGACTGAATCCTTAGCAAAAGAGATCGGTAAGCGACGAGGTATTCCAGAAACTTATCTAATTAATCCACAAGGTAAGGTCATCCAAAAAAACTTTGGCTTAATGGTAGATGCTGAATTTTTTGAATACCAAAAATTCAGCCAGTAAACTACTCTTTTTCTAGTGCCAAATAAATATTGTAGGCATTCATTCTGTTTGCTGTATTGAATAATGGCATATGCGCATATTGGGACCAGTTAATTTTTTTATAGGCCTCTTCAAATGGCTCCATTTCACTTGCTGCTTGCTTCATAGAGGCTCGCAGAAATAGTAAATAATTTTCCACAAACTGTAAATCCTTACGGGGTTGTGTTGAAACTTTTCCATGCCCTGCAACCAGGACGTTAATATCCATTTGAGCCACTTCTCGCAGTGCCTTCATCCATCCTAGGCTATCCGCATTGCCAACATACGGAATACGGCCAGAAAAAATCAAATCCCCAGCAAATAAAACTTTTTCACTGGGTAAGTAAACTACTAAATCTTCTGCGGTATGTGCATGACCTATTGGCTTAATCATGAGATCTAGGCCAGCTATTTGCATGATAGATTGCCGATCTACCCACAAATCAGCCGGAATAATCTTCTCAACAGAATCTAACCAAGGAGAAATATTTTTTTTCGATGCGGCTAAGCGCGTAGCAGTTGTATCTGAATATAGATAATTTTTTCCTAGCTTATGGGCAATAACCTGCGCCCCAACTTGTTTATAACTTTGTAAGCCATAAACATGATCTGCATGGTAGTGGGTAACAATGACATGGGTAATCGGTTTGACAGTAATCTTCCGAATCACTGAAATCAACTCGTCGGCAACTGCTGGTGAGCCAAGGGCATCAATTACAACAACGCCAGTTGGCCCAATAATAAAGCCAGCGTTCGAAATAAAGTTTTTATTCTGACTATTTCCTAATGCTGCATATCCTTGAACATAATAGCTACTCTCTGAAACTTGAACTGCTTGCATCGGCAATTGTGCAAAAGTTGCCCCAATGTGGCCAAGAACCCCTAAGAATAAATAACAAAAACTTTGGAAATATTTCAATTTATTTTAGGGCTTAATATAAGCGAACCGGTCTTTACTCTGTAATTGACTAATTCGAACAACTCCAGAGGGGGTAAAATCGGCATCTAAAATAAACTGCTCTTTTTTAAGTTGCCGATTTTTTAAAGTAATCTCACAGACTTCAAAGCGAACTCCACGTGACTTTAAAGCGGTAATCAATGGTCCGTATTCGGTGCCAGATTTTTGGTCTTTAGCCCCGTCCATTAATAAATCGACCCCCTCAGCATGAGTTACTACAATAATTTTCGTATCTGGGGCCACATCCAAATGATTTCGAATATTTCTCAAACCCTTTAACCCTTGCATCTGAGATTGATCAATGTGATAAACCACCTGATCAGCTATTGCAAAAGTGCAGAGACTAAAAGAGCATATCAAGGTTACTGCCAATTTACTAAAAAATATTTTCATGATGATTCCTTCTTATGAAATTCCTGGATTATTTTTAATCCCTTTGATTATTGGCATATTTAATGACCTGGCTTTTACTGTCTTGATATCTTTGAGATAACTAGTAAGAACGTCCCAAATTGGCTCACCGCCAAGTTTCATTGCCTCTTCAGATACGGGCGCCCAACCAGCCACCTTATAAGTTTTCTGTGCTTCTATCAACTGATTTTTTAATCTCATCTCACTGATCCTTTTTCCTGCTGCTGCAGTAGGATCAATAGCGTACTGCAAACCGCCAACACGCACCATATCACCACCTTGCTGATAATAAGGGTCTGGATTAAATAAATTATCTGCCACATCTTCTAAGATAGTTTTAATCATTTCACCTGTCATCATATTAACCGTGGTGTATGGATATGTAATAGCCGTTTGATCCAGCAGATTCTCCATTCGGATAGTCTGTCCTGGTAACAAACTAGTGCCCCACCGAAATCCCGGAGAAAACGCAATCTCCGTGTCTTTCATAGTCATTAAACCATCTAAGATCAACTGGTCAAAACTACCATTGAAATTTCCCCGACGATAGAGTAACCCTTCCGTAACGGCTAAAGGTTGAGATAATCTTGCTTCAAACGGCGCCCTGACTCGATCAATCACTTGATTCATTTGTGGGTCGGCAGGTATCAAGTCTGCAAAAATTGGCATTAATTTATAACGAAAATCTACAATCTTTCCCTGCTTCACTTCAAAATCTAAAACTCCCAAGAATTTACTATTTGACCCAGCATTAGTAACTAAGGTTACACCCTTCGAATTTCTAATTGGAATGGCACCCGGCACACCATCATGCGTATGACCACCTAAAATGGCATCGATCCCAGTAACACGACTTGCTAATTTAAGGTCAACGTCCATGCCATTATGGGACAAAAGCACTACAACTTGAGCGCCTTTTGAAAGCACTTCATTAACCACTATTTGGAGATTTTCCTCTTGAATTCCAAATGTCCAATCAGGTACTAAGTATCTAGGGTTTGCAATTGGCGTATAGGGAAATGCCTGACCAATAATAGCTACCGAAACACCATTCATTTCACGCATGATGTATGGCGCAAAGACTGGATCGCCAAAGTCATTTGTCTTAATATTTTGCGCCAAAAAAGAGACTTTATTATTAAAGTCTTTTTCGATGATTTCTTGCACACGCTCTGCCCCAAGAGTCATTTCCCAATGCGCTGTCATCACATCGACGCCCAATGCTAGGCAAGCATCAACCATATCCTGTCCCTTAGTCCACAAAGCTGTCCCAGACCCCTGCCAAGTATCACCACCATCGAGTAATAATGCCCCAGGACGTGAGGACTTCATTTTTTTTACTAAGGTAGATAAATGCGCAAATCCGCCTACCCTACCGTAATTTCTGGCAGCTGCCTGGAAATTCAAATGGGTAAATGCATAAGCGTCCCTAGATCCAGGCTTGATCTTAAAGGCTTTTAACAAATGCTCGCCAACCAGATGTGGAGCCCGACCAAACTGACCTGCAAATCCCAAATTGACATTTGGCTCCCGAAAATAGATAGGTTTTAATTGCGCATGACAGTCTGTGAAATGTAATAAGTGGACATTACCAAAAGGAGGTAAATCATAGAATTGATTGGCTGCTGCTTGGGCTGAAACATACTCCGGCCGCAGCATCATGCCACTAGCTGCGGCAACAGATAGTACCTGTAGGAAATCTCGGCGATTTAAAGTCATTCTGTTATTTTCTAGTTATTTACAAATTGGATGGATCGCCGGCTTCAAGGTTAAACAAAAATTACTACATGATGTTGCTTCAAATCAAACACCTCATGTAAAAAAAATTCGGCGCGGCTGGTACGATGATCGTACGATAATCACAGCTTTTAGCCTAGGCAATGATCGCCTTATCCGTTCTTGTGTCGCCCTTATTATCAATCCAAGTGATTACTACCTCTTCACCCTTTGCCCCGCCCTTAAACTTAAAATTCAAGAAAGGATCTTTCGATACTGCCGTACCAAACTCGCCTTTAAAAACTTCTTTATTATTTATCTTCGCCATAATACTGGCAATATGCCAAGCAGCGATGACCTTACCAGAAGCGTCTTTACGTTGCCCCGTTTCCATATCGTGTTTCATTAAAATTTTTACGTCCACGACCCCGCCACTTTCAACCGCCCGCACACGCATTGGATCAGCCATGATTTCCTCTCGTTAGTTATTTTTATCTATCACCACAAACGTCTTTTAACCTCCGCAACCACCTAATGTCACTTTAATCTCTTTACTCGTTACAAACCACTTGCCATCAGCCTTAACTAAGGCGTACACATTTGAACTTTGACTCATCTTGACGCGGGTAGTTACGAATGCTTGGGCACCGTCTAGGATCGTAAATTGCGCCGCTAATACATTGGGGTTCTTTTCAACAAGTATCGCTAATTGGCTCGCTGGTAAAGTAGTTGAAATACCCACGGGTACCACTGCCCCATTTTCAGCAATATCAGGCGCATTTAACGTAATACTCGCAGACTTTTCCACACCTGAGCTGCCCAAAGCTTTTAAAACATCATCCAAAGACTTTCCATCAAACGCTGCCTTATTCCATTCATTGGCTTGCGCAAATGATATCAACCCTGTGCTAGCCATTAAACTGATCACTGTGCCAACTTTAATCATATTACGTCGTTTGTAATCCATACTTACTCCCTTATTTTTATACTGCACTTATTGAGGGTTGATCATCCATTCCAATATCATCTTTATATCTGAATCTGCTAGCTGAGGATTCGCCGGCATAGGCACAACACCCCAAACTCCGGCACCACCATTCTTTACTTTTTTGGTCAGGGTAGCTAGTGCTTCTGTTTTCCCTTGATATTTTTTTGATATTTCAACAACAGAAGGTCCAAGTACTTTATGATTCATTCCATGACAAGCAGCGCAATTATTTTTCTTAAATAATGCTCCACCTGGCCGAGCATCATCTTTTGACACAGTGCCTTGAACTTCTTTTGCTACAACCTTTATTAATCCCGAATTGGTCGGCAGTTCTAATAAAGGTGGCCTAGTCGTATCGACCCCTAAATAGGGTCCAAAAATACGATTTTGCAGAGCTAAATTATGATGTGAATTACGCGCATAATCAGGTAGTGTAGATTCTATTTTCACCTCTTTTATACAATTTTTCATACACGCTACAGCCCGTACATCTGGTTTACCACTTACTTGCCAAAGGCCATGGTCAGTCGTCATCCCATCACGATTGGGCATTTTATTTTGAAGTTGCATCATATTGACTTCATTTAAAACAAATTCTGCTGGCACCATTTCTGTCAGGTGCAGTAAATAAGCCAGGGTACTATAGGTCTCGTCGACTGATAATGTTCGTGGCGCATTCCACGGCATTGCGCGGTAGATATAGTCAAACGCCGTTGATAATGTAGCCAGTTTCATGAAAGTGGTTCGCTGTGGATGTTTGCGATCTATGAGTGCGTCAACTCGTCCACGCTTGATATCTTCTAAAGTAGTCCCACCAATAATTGGCGTAAATACTTCGTTTGACTCTCCAAACACGCCATGACAGCTAGCGCATTTTGCCTCCCAGATATCTTGACCTTGAGCCACGCTTCCTGAGCCTTTTGGCAAACCTTTAAAATCAGGCCGAACATCAATATCCCAGGCAGCCACTTCGGCTTGAGTAGCCTGCCGGCCAATATTCGAATACCTTGTATGAAGTTGATCTTGGGCCAATACCCAAGAACTAAAAATTAAATAAATACCTATACTGAATATAGTTATTTTTTGCTGCTTACATCGTCTGGACATTACTCACCTCACCATTGAGATCGACTAGCCAAGATTGGATTGCATTGTTATGATAGATTGACCGAGTCCCACGAACTTCTCTTAACAATCGCATGGTAGGTTGAACGTAGCCTGTTTCATCGATTGCCCGGGACTGCAAAATACTGCGCTTGCCATCCCAATTCCAATCCATATTAAAACGTGTGACGGCTTTATTTAAGATGGGTCCCTGCAACCTGGCTGGACGCCAATTTTGACCACCATCCATAGAAATATCCACGCGCTTTATCTTTCCTCTACCTGACCATGCTAAGCCACTAATATTATAAAAACCCCTACTCAAGAGTTGTTGCCCACCTGACGGCGATGTAATGACTGACTTACACTCCTGAATAGATGTGTACTGACGGTGTAGTCCATTCGGTAATAAATCAATGTAATGCATTGCCTCATCTTTTGTGGCATATGGCATATCCCCAACTTCTAGTCGCCTTAACCACTTTACAGAACTGACGCCCTGAACACCGGGCACAACTAAACGAAGTGGGTAACCATTTTCCGGCCTTAACATTTCACCATTCATACCCCAAACCACCATTACATCATCAAGGGCTGTTCGCATTGCAATCGTTCTAGTCATCCCTGAGCCATCGCCACCTTCTGCTAATACAAACTTGCCCTTTTTTAAATCAGCGCCGCACATATCCAGCAAAGTGGACAATAAGACACCCGTAAACTCACTACAAGAAATCATGCCATGGGTATATTGCACTGATGGAACAGCGACATTACCCCACTCGAGTCCAGTATTCGCTCCACACTCAATAAAATGAATTCTGGATACAGAGGGTAATCTCATTAAATCAGCCATCGTAAAAATTGTTTCGCGCTTAACTAAACCATTGATCATCAAACGATGTTTTGTTGGGTCAATATCCTGCCAACCCTGATGATGGCGTTCAAAATGTAAGCCGCTTGGCGTGATCATTCCAAATAGTGCTTGAAGTGGCGTAAAGGAAACAGATGCCGCCGATACTCTCGTTAATCCTGGTGATTCTCGACGTTGCAGATTATCTTCAAATTTTGATGGCATGCCATATGGATTTGTTACTACAGGCTTACCAAGTGTCGTTTGCCAATCTTGCTTTTCTAAAATCGCCGGATCACCCTCTAAGACCTTTTTTTCATCAGCGTTGACATGTCCAATTAATCCACTACTCGCAACTACGCCGAGTGCGGATGTAAAACTTTTTCGTAGAAACCCTCTACGATCATCATTTAGGCCCTTTTGAGTTACCTGCATGATCAAATCTTGATCAATATAATTTTCTGGGGACGCTTTAATTACCCCAAGTTGATCTTTATAAGACATGTTTTGGCCGGTTTTGATGAGTTGTATTGTTTGGTAAAACAAGGTTGCTAACATCCGCGTCACTTGCAATTCCTACGCAAATAGTGCGACAAAACTCGACAGCTTGCTGATCTTGAATTTGATAAAAGACCATCAAACCTTCTTTACGCCGACTTAATACTCCAACCTTACACATGGCAGCTAAATGTCTTGAGACATTACTTTGTGAGGAATTAACTTCTTCCATAACCCGACTGACAGACTGCTCTCCATCACAAAGGACATGCATAATCTTTAAGCGTGTTGGCTCAGCTAAGACGCTAAAAAAGCTAGCAGCTTTAATAAATATCAAATCGAGTTCTTGATTAATGGCCATTTTTTCAAATAAAGTCGTAGTATATGCATGAATATGCATATACTTTGCTCCTTTAAGACGTCCCAGGATATTAGGATAAACCCTAGCAAGCTCCTACCGAATTACTATCTAATGTCCCTATGAGTTGAAAACTCCAATATACTAAATACGAATTTCTTCTATAGGATAAATCGCATGAACCAGTTTAAAAAATATCTCTTGTCCGCTCTATTTTTGACCACGCTATGGCCTTTCATTAGCGCCTTAGCAGATAACTATCCGTCTAGACCAATTAAAATTATCGTACCTTTTCCTCCAGGTGAAACTGGCGATATTATGTCCCGAATGATCGAACAAAAAATGTCCGAGCGATTAGGCCAAGCAGTCATTGTTGAAAACCGCCCAGGAGCCTCTGGCATTATTGGAACGGACCTAATCTCCAAAGCAGAGCCAGATGGATACACGATTGGTGTTGGCCAAGGCGGCAATTTAGTGACCTTACCTCATACTCGGAAAAGCTTGCCCTATAACGCCCTCAAGGATTTTGCTCCAATCACGATTTCGACATTCAACTACTTGGCTATCACTGCTAGTAATAAAGCGCCATTTAGTACCGTTCCTCAAATGATTGACTGGGCCAAAAAGAATCCAGGCATGCTAACTGTTGGAACCAACGGCGAAGGCGGCTTTCCGCACTTAACATTTGAACATTTTGCGCAAGCAGCAAATATTAAATTTAGTCATATCCCTTATAAGGGAGCAGCGCCAGTGCTAAACGACTTAATGGGCGGTCAAATCATGGTGAGTATCGGAAGTATTGCTAGCCAGATCACCCAAGTCAAAAGTGGCAATATCAAAATGATCGGAATTACCAATGAAAAAAGAGTTGCTATCAATCCTAATTTTGAGGCCATTGCTGAAACTCTTCCCGGTTGGCTGTCCAACGGATGGTTTGGCTATATTGCTCCAGTAGGAACTCCAGCACCTATCGTGGCGAAGTTGAACGATGCGATTAACTTTGCACTGAAATCCCCAGGTATTGCCGATAAATTAAATCAAATGGGCCTATCTGTCGCAACTGAATCGCCGCAGTTTGCTATTGACCTGATTAACAAAGATTATGCAAAATATGGCAAGCTTGTAAAAGACATAAACTTCCAACCACAGTAATTTATCCATTAATCACTTTTTACTTACCGAAAGTATCTCCATGAATTTTTTACGTAACACGCTGCTTATTGCTTTACTCTGCTCAATGAGCTTTTTATCGGTCGCCCAAGAAAAACCTTATCCCAATCGTCCCATCAATTGGATCTTACCAATGGGCGCTGGTGGGACCTCCGATGTATTCGCAAGAACAATTCAACAATTCATGACTAACAACCTTGGCCAACCAATGGTTATAGAAAATAAGGCTGGGGCAAATGGTGTCTTAGGTGAAGAGCAAGGTTTTAACGCGAAGCCAGATGGTTATACTTTAATCTTTTCTTCAGCATCAGTTGCTGCAAATCCATTCCTTAGAAAACTCAACTATGACCCAAGAAAATATGTTCCAGTCATCCATCTTGGTAATGTTTGGCTTGTCATGCTTCTCAACAATGATGTCAAAGCCAATAATATGAAAGAGTTCTTATCGATCGCTCAATCTTCCGCTCCTGGAAAATTAAATTATTCGTCATGGGGCGTCGGCGGTATGGGTCACTTAGCAGGAGAGTTATTTAATATTGAAGCAAAAGTCAAATTAGCCCATGTACCCTATAAAACCTCTCCTGAGGCAATGACAGGCGCTATTTCTGGACAAACTGAAGCCACTTTCTTAACAACTTCAATCGCTTTTCCACAAGTCAAAGCAGGTAAGCTTCGTGCAATCGCAATAGCAGCCCCGAACAGGCTTAAGGATGCTCCTGAAGTTCCTACAATGGCCGAAGTAGGCTTGCCGGGTATCAAAATTGATACTTGGTTTGGCGTGTTTCTTCCACCTGATACACCCAAGGCAATTGCTGTTCGTTTAAATGCCGCTTTCCAAGCTGCATTAAAAGATCCTGAAACGAAAAGTAATTTAGAGAGTAAAGGGATTTATCCAGCCGGAGGAAGCCCTGAGGATTTTGATGCTTACTTTAAAGCAGAAATGAGAAAGTTTGATCGTATTGTTAAAGAAGCTGCTATCGAACGAGCTCAGTAATTACGCTCAGTCACTGTAATCAGTAATGCGTTAATTCAGTGCGCTAATTCACTACGTTAACAATCTATCGCCATGGGCAACGAACGTTGCCCATGGCTCCCCAACTAGCCTTGTAACGCTTCCCAAATCTTTGGTGGAGTATATGGCATATCCATCTCCCATATTCCTTTTGGTCGTAATGCATTAATGACGGCATTTGATAATGCTGGAAGTGATCCAGAACAGCCTGACTCTCCAACCCCTTTTGAACCCAATATATTGGATTTAGTAACAACCTCGATATGCTCACTGTGAATCTGCATTAAGCATCCCGTTTTTGGCATGGCATAGTCCATAAAAGACCCAGTCAATAATTGTCCAGACTCATCATAAATGGCTTGTTCAAAGAAAGCCTGACCAATTCCCTGGACTACCCCACCATGGATCTGACCCTTCACAAGCTTCGGAGAAATCACTACTCCTAAATCATCTATGGCGGTGTAGTTCACAATTTCACAAACGCCCGTTTCTGGATCAATCTCTACTTCAGCAATGTGACAACCATTGGGGAATGTTGAGCCTGATGATGCTTCACCTTGGGCATCTAAAGGATGTGCGCTGGCATCAACCGGTTGGAATTTTTTAATTAAATCGTCTAACGAAACAGAACCCTTCTTAGCAGATAAATGCCAAGACCCATGGTCGAAATGTAAATCTCCAGCCTCAACCTGTAAATGTTGCGCAGCTAACTCTTTACTCTTTTCTAAAATGTGTTCACATAAGTTTTGCACAGCACTACCCGCGCCATATAAAGACCTAGAGCCTCCTGTACCACTTCCAATCAAAGCTTTACTGGCTGGGCCAGCAAGATACTGAATTCGATCTGCATGCAGGCCTGTCGCAGTTGTGACGATCTGACCAAACGAAGTTTCATGTCCCTGCCCAGAAGCTCCAGTTACACCTAAAATTTGTAAAACGCCATCTTTGGTGAACCGACCTAATACCTGATCTTTATTAGTCGTTCCAGCTGCAGAACATTCTATAAAACACGCTAAGCCAATCCCGCGCAAGCGATGATTTGCAGCAGCGGTAGTGCGACGGGACTCAAAATGGTTGAAATCACTCGCCTCAATTGCGCGCTTTAACAGTAATTCAAATTCACCACTATCGTAAACAGAACCCATGTGATTGTCATAGGGGAACTGTTCTGGCTTAATGAAATTCATTCTTCGAAGTGCAACCAGATCAAATCCATGTTCATGTGCAGCATGATCAATTAAACGTTCTATAGCATAGGCTATATCTGGCCGACCAGCGCCTCGGTAAGCAGACACTGGAACCGTATTTGTAAAATACAGTTCTGAGCGCATCGATAAGGCTGGAATGTCATATACCCCATTCATAGTAATTGAGATATTCCTTGCTCCAATGAAGGAGCCAAAGTAACAAGTAAATGCCCCTAAATCAGCCTTGTCATCAAACCGAAGTCCTAAAATTTTACCCTTCGCGTCTAGTGCAATCGAACCATTTAACTCCAGTGCCCGACCATGCCAATCCGATACAAATACCTCCGATCTAGTGCCAACCCATTTAACAGGTCGACCAATTAATTTTGCCGCCAAAATAACTAAGGCATGCTCACTGTATGCGCCTGCCCGAATACCAAAAGAACCGCCAACATCCTGGGCAATTACTTCTATCTGATCTTTTTTAATGCCTGTAATTTGTTCTAATGCACCGAGCATCCCAAGCATTCCTTGATTGGGCGTGTGAATCGTCACCTTGTCCTGAGTAGCATCATACTTCGCAAGTACTGAGCGTAACTCCATTGGCGAGCCAATTAATCGCTGACTCTTAATCTTCATATGGCTGATGAACTGAGCTTCTTCAAAAGCTTTATCTGTAGCCTGCGCGTCACCTTTACTAAAATGAATTGATAAGTTCCCCGGAACATGCGCATGCAACTGGACTGCATCAGGCGATAATGCTGACTCGTAATCGGTTACAGCTTCTAGCATATCAATCTCGAGTTGAACTAGTTCAGCGGCTTGACGGGCATGCTCCAAGGTATCAGCAACAACCATCGCAATCGGTTGACCAACAAATAATACTTTACCTTTTGCAAGGATAGGCATCGGTGCTAAGTGCTGCGCTTGACCATCTGAATTTTGAATGGTTACGCCACTTGGCAAGGTTTGCATATTCGCAGCGTCAACATCTTCAGAGGTAATCACCCGAAGCACCCCCAAAGCATTGCGAACATCACTGACATTGATATGCTTAATTTGCCCATGTGCATAAGGCGATCGAATCATGTGCGCAAAACACATCCCCTCATAATGCCAATCCGAGGTAAATTTACCCTGTCCAGTAATTAGCCGTAGATCCTCTTTACGTAATAACTCTTTATCTAATACAAGTTGCGATGGATGATGTGCGTTCATACAGTTTTTTCCTGAATCTTTTTAGCAGCGGATTTTACCGCTGCAATAATATTGACATAACCCGTGCAGCGACAAATATTACCAGCTAAACCTTCTTTAATTTGGTCATCACTAGGGTTGGGGTGCCGATTGAGTAAATGAACAGTACTCATAATCATCCCCGGGGTGCAGTAACCACATTGCAAACCATGCTCTTGTGAAAATGCTTCTTGAACAGGATGTAAGCCGTCACTTGCAAGACCTTCGATCGTTACTATCTGTGAACCGGTAGCTTGCGCTGCTAGCATCGTACAGGACTTAATCGCCTCATTGTTCATGAGGACAGTGCAACACCCGCATTGGCTAGTGTCACAACCAATATGAGTACCTGTTAAATGAAA
Organism: Thermoflexus hugenholtzii JAD2; assembly: GCA_943325205.2. Taxonomy (GTDB): domain Bacteria; phylum Pseudomonadota; class Gammaproteobacteria; order Burkholderiales; family Burkholderiaceae; genus Polynucleobacter. The sequence continues at coordinate 22,749 of CALPOM020000007.1, forward strand.
ATGATCGCGCAATACCTCAACGAGTAAAGTTTGATCATCAACCTCAAATTCTTGTGCTACACCATTGATTGTCATTTGCATCATAAATACCTTTATGTATATTGTTTGATCTGTGTTGCAGCTCTATTAAATAGAACCTTCGCTAAGTGAGCGCGATACTTGCTTGTAGCATGAAGATCTGTAATTAAATTTTCTAATGGCAAATCAATGACTTGACTCGAATCGGAATAGTGCTTTTCAGCAGCCAGCCACCGGAACACCCCTTGACCAACACCAGTCACTGCTACGCGCACTTCTTGATTGGGGTACAGGGCTACAAAGACACCAGCCAAGGCATATCCCGATGCCGCTTGCTTAAATTTAGCATAGGCACTTTGGACGGGCTTGATAAACCGCACTTTTCGAATAATCTCGCCATCTTCTAAAGCTGTGGCATAAAATCCGGTAAAGAAATCTTCTGCTTCAATCGTGCGCCGATCAGTAATGATTTGTCCTTTTAAGGCCAAAGCGGCCGCGGGATAATCCGCAGCTGGATCATTATTTGCCAAAGAGCCCCCTAATGTTCCGCGCACACGAACTTGTGCATCACCAATTTGACTCGCTAAATAAGCTAATCCAGGAATTTCCTTTTGAACAGCAGAGCTAGTCGCTACTCGATCATGCTGAGTGGCCGCACCAATTGTCACTGATTCGGCATCCACCTGTATCTCCCCCAGCTCAACAATTGTACTAATGTCAATTAATTGGCTCGGCTGAATTAAACCATGCTTCATGGCTGGCAATAGAGTCATGCCACCCGCCAAATATTTGGCATTTTCGTCTAAATTTTGTTGATCTTTAGCACGCTGTAAATTTTCTGCCCGATGATATTTAAATGGGTTCATACTTCCTCATAATAATAATTTAATTGCCATAATAAACACTCTGCCATATTTTAATACGATGCACAATCCTCTGCTACACCAGCAAACTTTGATTATGGCAAGCTTAGTATATACTTTTGATATAACTACTATGGCTGATTAAGTATCGGCATAACAATGGAGACAATACGAAAGTGAATGCATGACTATCGTGCAAGCTCAGGCAATTCCCATCAGACTACCCTTTGATATTGGTGGCCCTAAACCGACGTTTGCTGGCATCCCTAGGCAGATGGAAATCCTTTTTATTCGGATTGAGACTGATACTGGATTAATTGGTTGGGGTGAAGCATTTGGCTTATCTATTTGGCCTGCAACACGCCAAGCTTTTGAGCATTTAGTGGCTCCACTCATCATGGGTAAAGATGAAAAAGATATATCCGGATTAATGGCAAATTTACAGAAACAACTTCACATTCTCGGAAGAACTGGGGCAGTCACGTTTGCTCTTTCTGGACTAGATATTGCCTTGTGGGATATTCAAGGAAAAGCTAAGCAACAATCACTAAGTGAATTATTGGGAGGGGCAAAACACCAATCTTTACCCGGGTATGCGAGTTTAATGCGTTATGGTAATACCGACCTGATTAAACACAACACCGAAAGAGCCCTAAAAAAGGGATTTGGCGCTGTTAAACTGCATGAACAAACTACCGAGCATGTTCAGGCGGCTCGTCAAATAATGGGTTTAGAATTACCATTAATGATGGATGTTAATTGTCCTTGGAGTGTTGCCCAAACACTGGAAATGCTTCCTCAATTGCATGCCAGTAATCTTCTTTGGCTTGAGGAACCAATTTGGCCGCCAGAAGACTTTCGTGGCCTAAAGAAAATTCGAGATAAAAGATCGATAGCGATTGCTGCCGGTGAAAATAATATAAGTACTTGTCATTTTGAAGAAATGCTCGCTTACGGTTCTGTAGATTTTGCACAGCCTAGCGTTACTAAAATTGGTGGCATCACTGAAATGTTGAAAATCATGAAATTGTGTCAACACTTTGAGACCCCAGTCATGCCGCATTCGCCATATTTTGGCCCTGGATTACTAGCAACTCTTCACCTAGCTGCTATCCTTCAAACTGAAACAATGATTGAGTATTCGTTTGCCGATCTGGGTGCTAATCCATTAGGTGATTGTATCTTAATGCACCATGGCAGAATTGATATACCTACAGGTCCAGGCCTTGGTTGTGATCCAGATTTAGATATTCTCCATGAATTTCGTGTGCCATAAATCATGATTCCCGTTCCAATTGCAAAATACCTGGCCACCCCCCATACAAAAATCGATGCGATTAGGCTCAAGCGTGTAGAAACTTATATTTACCAAGCAACAGTCAATAAACCCGTCGTGTCAAGTCTTGCAACAATTAATAAACGGGTTGCGCTTTTAGTTCGGCTAGAAGATGTTGACGGCCATTTTGGCTGGGGTGAAATCTATGCCACAATGCCGTCGTTTGGAGCACCTCACCGCGCTCAGATTGTTCATCAGATTCTAACTGGACTATTAAAAGATCAGCTCTTTGAAGAGCCAAGTACTTGTTGGCAGTTGCTTCAAAAGTCAACCCATCTCCTGCAAATCCAAACTGGTGAATTTGGCCCATTTTCGGCGGCGATTGCGGGTATTGATTGCGCACTTTGGGATCTATACGCCAGAAAACAAAAACTACCTCTAGCTGTTTGTCTGGGTGGAAATCTTCGACATCTGCCCGTTTATGCAAGTGGACTCAATCCTGCTGATGGCCCCCTTGTTGTCAACCAATCAAGAGAAAATGGATTTTTATCTTTTAAACAAAAAATTGGTTTTAATACACAGATTGATATCAATAATTTAACCGCGATTGCTGGAAATTTGCGCCCCAATGAATCCCTCATGGTCGATGTCAATCAAGGTTGGAGTATTGAAAAAATTCGCTTGATGGGGCCACTTCTAGAAAAATTCCCCTTGCGTTGGATTGAAGAACCACTACCAGCTGATAGCTCTTCTGCAGACTGGCTTGCCTGTAAAAAAATACTTAATAAACCACTAGCTGGTGGTGAAAATCTTCGTTCTGATGATTTTAAAACTCAAGCCGCTTGGTTAGATATAGTGCAGCCTGATGTCGGGAAATGGGGAGGCATTAGCGCAAATTGGGGAATTGCAAAACTGGCGATTGAGCAGGGTAAAACTTACTGTCCCCACTGGCTTGGAAGTGGTCTAGGACTGATGGCATCTGCCCACTTGTTAGCAGCAATTGGCGGTAATGGCCTATTGGAAATCGATGTCAATGAGAATCCTTTGCGTGAGATATTAGCGCAGACACTCCCAGCTGTTACAGATGGTCTTATCAAACTTTCTACTTCACCAGGAATTGGTGTTGTTCCGAATTTAGAATTAGCTTCACCATGGCTTACCAACTATCAGGAGACTATTTTATGAAACCAAACCTACTTCGTTTTATCTTTACCTTATTTTTTGCAATATTCTTTAGTAATGTATCGGCTCAGTCATTTCCTAGTAAGACCGTTCGATTGGTCGTTGGATTTCCACCTGGTGGCATGGCAGATATTGTTGCACGCTCAGTATCTGAAAAATTAGCTATTTTGTGGAAACAGCCTGTCGTCGTCGAAAACCGTCCCGGAGCATCCGGCACAATTGCCGCTGATATCGTAGCCAAGTCACCAGGTGATGGCTACACATTATTAGTCATTCTGACAAATCATGTAGTTATTGCGGCAATTAAACCCAAGCTACCTTTTGATGCAATCAAGGATTTTGCCCCAGTAACACTGGTCGGGGACTCCCCTTTATTACTCATGGCAAATCCGAAATTACCTGCTAATAACTTAATAGAGTTAGCGGCCCTAGCTAAATCAAAACCTGGCATGATCAGCTATTCAACTCCTGGCGATGGGTCTGTACATCACCTATCTAGTGAATTAATGGCATCAAGTCTTGGTATTAAAATGATTCACGTGCCTTATATTGGCGGGGCTCCCGCAATGATGGATGCGATGTCCGGTATTGTTGATTTAAATATCGGTAGCCCATCTCAAGCACTTCAACAAATTGAGGCGGGCAAGTTAAAAGCCCTCGCCTATTCCGGCCAGAAGAGATCTGCTCTTTTACCAAATGTCCCCACTGTTTCTGAGTCCGGCATACCTGGTTTTCAAGCAGCTCTTTGGGCTGGAGTTTTAGCTCCAGCAAAAACTCCTAAAAATATCATCGCTCAAATCCATTTAGATATCAAGCAAGCCATGTCTACTCCAGACGTGAAAGAAAAAATGGGGAAAATGGGAATCGATATGATTCACAGCACGCCTGAAGAATTTGATCAACATGTGCGTTCTGAATTCATTAAATGGAGCTCAGTTGCTAAACAAGCTAATATCAAAACTGAATAATCCCTATTTTGAAAACTTAAACTACTTAATTGACTAATTGCCAAGGAGATGGGCAAGTAGTCACTTGCGGGTAATAAGCCCCGTAGTCTAAACAATAATAAGCCTTAGGTTGAACTGGTGTTATTGCATAGTAGGGGACATAATTCGGGGGCTGGACATATATTGGCTCACGATAAACATTTTGCGAACTCGCATAATTACTATAAACAGCAGCCCCCACTATTCCACCGATGACTAATGGTGCAACCCAACGGTTGCCATGTGTGCCGTGTGATCCGCCATACCTATGACCATAGAATCCGCCACCTGCGTTACTAGAAAAACTGGCAGATAAACTAATCGTCAAAGTAAAAATGATTACTCCGATCTTTTTCATCAATACCCCCTCATGAAGTTCTTTCTTTAATAACGCCTAAGAAGTTATTTGGGTTGACTAAAGAGCGGTAATTAATGGGTATTTCTAATATGATGAATTCAATTTGGCTTAAATGCAAAATGACTACTGACGTTTGAGAGAGATGTAATTACAGTTAATTGAAATGAACAATTGAGTATGTAAACAATCACGAATACACCAAAATAGCTCAAAGATAAAACCGCCATTATTAAAAAGATCTTTAATTCGCGGATGGGAAGCTGATATTAGCAGTTCCTTGACAGATATTTCTTACAGATGTTCTCTGAAAATCAATGCATCCGCCACTTGCAAAAATATCATAAGCTCTTGCGATGACAGCATGGCAGAGATAATTTTATGAAGAATAGTGTCAGAGCTATCCATGTTTAGCAACTCTGACGCCTTAGAAAAGTAACTAGTATCTTGTAGATCAGGCCAAGTATTACTCTGCGGAATTAAGGAAATTTGTATGCCGCTATGATTTTCCTGAATGATTGGATCTATTGTAGAACGAAGATCACTTAAATAATGTAGAAAATTATTTTTCTCTTTTGATAACTTACTTTTAAAAAAACTCCTTGGGGTAATTTCTGCCTGCTAGTTAATAAATCTATTTTTTCTAACCGCATAATAACTACTCCTAAAAGTTAAAGATGCTTCAATCTTTTAACTTACCTTACTCCATTAGATGCCCACAATCCATATTTTAAGCTTTAAATTAGGGAAAATACTAATATTTATAAGTTTCTGCATCCCATAAATTAATACATCACTACTTATTACTATTGATTAGTAAATAATTGTCAGTTAAATTTAAAGTTATACTTTTAATAAAATTACTTCATACATAATGGCTTCCAAATTCAAACTGCTTAGTATTTTTGTTTTTTTAGTTATTTCTGGGCCAGGCTTCACTTCAGACTATCCAAGCAAACTAATTAGAATTACTGTCGGCTTCCCACCTGGCGCAGGCGCGGATATCCTTGCAAGAGTCGTGTCACAAAAATTATCAGATTCATTGAAGCAACAAGTTGTCGTTGATAATAAGCCTGGCGCCGGGACAAATATTGGTACAAACTATGTAGCCAAATCAAATCCCGATGGATATAACATTCTTCTCATTACAGTTGCTAATGCTATTAATCCATCACTTACCCTTAATCTACCATTTGACATTGAAAAAGATTTCTTGCCAGTTATACTTGCTGGATTTGCAAGTAATGTGCTAGTTGTTCATCCATCCTTACCTGTTAATAGTATTCAAGAACTCGTTGCATTAGCAAAAGCTAAGCCAGGCAAATTAACTTATGGATCAAGCGGGACTGGCACATCACCTCATCTAGCCGCAGAACTTTTTAAAAGAAATTTAGGGCTAGATATGGTTCATGTGCCATACAAAGGAGGACCGCAAGCTCTAACTGATCTGATTGGCGGTCAAGTTGATTCTCTATTTGTTATAACTTCTACCGTTATGCCACACATCTCATCAGGAAAATTAAAAGCCCTTGCTATTGCAGGACCAACTCGGTCAACCTTATTACCAAATCTTCCCACAATTCAAGAAACAGTTATTCCATCATTTGATGTTAATACCTGGTTTGGTTTTGCGGTTCCATCTGGCACTTCTTCTGAAATTGTAAATAAATTAAACAACGAACTAGAAGTCATTCTGAAATCCAGTGATATAAAAAATAAATTGACCCCTCTAGGTATAGAAACAACTGGCGGTTCTCCTGAAAGGCTTCGAATCCACCTTCAGAATGATCTCAAGAAATGGGCAGATATTGCAAAGATGTCTGGTATTAAACCAGAGTAGGAGCTAATTATTCATAAATACTCCGCCATTCACATGAATTGATTGGCCTGTAATAAATCTTCCTTCTCGGCCACAAAGTAACATAACCATATTGACTATTTCTGATGGCTCTGTAAATCGTCCAAATGGTATTTTCTTTAAATCAAAGCTAAATGGTTTATCAGGATCTCTTTGAGTATTAGCAGGGCCTGGCGCTAAATAATTTACATTGATATTTTTAGGGGCAAGTTCTAAGGCAAGTGCCCTAGTCAACCCTGCAAGACCGGCTTTGGCTGCTGCGGAGGGGCTTCTATTAGGAACTGGTAGATGTCCAAACATTCCGCCCATATTGATAATACTTCCCCCTCCACGTTCTATCATTAATGGGGCAATTGCTTGAGTACAGTGAAATGTTCCATCTAATGTTACCGAAATTGTTTGATGCCAATCCTCAAAACTTAGTTCAAGAAACGATCTGGTTGCATGTGTCACTGCATTATTAATTAATATATCAATTCCACCAAATTTATCTTTTACCTGCTGAACCATTTTATTTACCTCATCACGATTTGTGATGTCAGCAATATACGGCATAACTTGGCCACCAATTTTTTCAATCATATCAATTGATTGTGTAAGAGCATCACTTGTCGACCTTGCATTAATAACTACTTGCGCTCCATCGTTAACAAATTGTAAAGCCATAGCTCTACCTAAATTTTTAGCTCCGCCTGTTATTAATACAACTTTATTTTTTAATGTTTTATCCATAAATAATTGGTTTAGATTAATTTTTATTAGAGTTACATAATAACTCTAATAATTCTTTGAACTATCATTTTTTGAAAGCATCCTCAACTAAAAATTTACTATTAAAATGGACAATGCCAGTCCTTATTGGTCAGAAACAAAGCATTTAATGAAAAATATCTGGAAAATCATATATGTCACAAATTCATTTTCAATCAAAATTTCCTCAAGTTGGAACAACGATTTTTACCGTGATGTCCGCTTTAGCAAAAGAACACCAAGCTATTAATTTAGGCCAAGGATTTCCAGATTTTTCATGCGACCCTAGATTGCTAGAGGCTGTAGAAAATGCCATGCGAAACGACCATAATCAGTACCCCCCTATGACCGGTATCCCAGAATTAAGGCAGAAAATATCTCAAAAAATTGAGCAGCTTTATGGAGCTCATTACGATCCAGACACTGAAATTACTGTCACGGCAGGGGCTACTCAAGCGATCTTAACTGTCGTTTTGGCAGTGGTTAGACCAAATGAGGAAGTAGTCGTCATAGAGCCAGTTTATGACTCATATATTCCAGCTATCGATTTGGCGGGAGGAAAGTTAATATCCGTCAAAATGATTCCTCAAAAAAATTCTGCAGGTTTAGTAGAAAAGTACGTCCTCCCTTGGGATGATCTAGCCAAGGCTATCAACTCGAATACGCGGATAGTAATGATTAATTCACCCCACAACCCAACAGGCATGGTTTGGCAATCTGAAGATTTAAATCGCTTAGCAGAATTGGTTAGGCCAACTAATGCATTAATTTGTAGCGACGAAGTCTATGAACACATGGTTTACGATAATCAACTCCATCAAAGTGTTTCACGCCACCCTGAATTAAAAGAAAGAAGCTTCGTCATTTCTAGTTTTGGAAAAACTTTTCACGTTACTGGCTGGAAGGTCGGATATGTGAGTGCTCCCGAATATCTGATGACAGAATTTAGAAAAGTCCATCAATTTAATGTTTTTACTGTAAACACCCCTATGCAATTCGGGATATCAAGCTACTTAGATTATCCAACTGCTTATACTGAATTGCCCGCCTTCTACCAAAAAAAACGAGATTTTTTTTCCTCTGAATTATTACAGACGCAATTTAAATTACTTCCCTCACATGGAACTTATTTCCAATGTGCGGATTATTCACAATTAAAAATTCCCGAAGCTCAATTGGATGAGGCAACATTCTGCCAATGGCTAACCTCCGAAATCCAAGTTGCAGCAATACCCGTATCTGCTTTTTATAGCAAACCGGTCAACTCTCATGTAATCCGATTTTGTTATGCAAAAAAAGATACTACTTTGCAACTTGCACTCGAAAGATTGAAGAAAATTGCAAGTTAAGCTCCCTGCAATTATTTAGTCTTAGTTGATTATTGAAATTGAAAATCTTTCAATAAATCTCTTAACTTCAATTTAAATATTTTTCCAGTCGCAGTTAGTGGCATTTCTTCAATAAAAATAATCTCGTCGGGTACGCACCATTTAGCCATTTTTCCTTGAAAAAGTTGCCATATCTCTTCTTTGAGTAATTGCTCACTACGAATGTAGTTCGGTTTTTTGACCGCCACGAGTAAAGGTCTTTCCTCCCATTTGGGATGAGCAATCGCAATGCACGCCACTGCTAATAAATCGGGGTGAGCGCTGGCAATATTTTCGATAGCAATTGATGAGATCCATTCTCCACCTGATTTAATAACATCTTTAGTTCTGTCAGTGATCTGCATATTACCCGCAGCATCAATCGTGGCCACATCACCCGTTGGAAACCAACCATCTATCAAAGGCGACTCTTCAACTCCAAAATAGTTATTAATCACGCAAGAACCCTTAACCATTAAATTACCAAAAGCAACTCCGTCATGAACTAGTTCTAGACCATCTTCGTCAACAATCTTCATTTCGATACCAAATAATGCCCGCCCTTGCTTCTGTAAAATCCTATTCTGCTCGGCAATTGGTTTTTTTAAATCAACTCCAGTTAAGGTCGCGAATGTCCCAAGAGGAGACAACTCTGTCATTCCCCAAGCATGAATAACCCGCACACCTAAATGATTGAAGCTATCCATCATCTTCGGTGGGCAAGCCGATCCTCCAACAACTGCTTTTTTGAAATGAGTAAACGCTTGATCATTTTCACTCATGTGTAACAGTAAATTTGACCAAACAGTTGGCACACCCAAAGACATCGTTACCTCTTCTGACTGAATCAATTCAAAAAGAGATGGGGCGTCTAATTGAGGCCCGGGAAGAACCAGCTTTGCACCCACCATCGGGCAACTGTACGGAATACCCCAAGCATTGACATGAAACATTGGCACAACTGGCATTATCGTATCGGACGCAGACATATCAAATGAGTCTGGTAGAGCACTCACATAGGCATGTAGCCGAGTCGAGCGGTGACTAAATAATGCCCCTTTGGGGTTTCCAGTAGTACCTGATGTGTAACATAGCGCTGCAGCTAAATTTTCATCAAATACTGGCCACGCAATATCTCCAGACTCTTTACTGAGCAGTGTTTCGTAAGATAAGAGATTTGGTATTTTACTAAACGGAATCAAATCCTCATCAACCATACAGACCCAATATTGAACACTAGGACATACGGCTTGTAATTTTTCTACTAATGCTAAAAAGCTCAAGTCAAAGAAAATTACCTGATCCTGCGCGTGATTAATAATGAATACAATTTGATCTTCAAATAATCTCGGATTAATCGTATGACAGACTAATCCACTCCCAGAAATACCATAATACAACTCGAGGTGACGGTATCCATTCCAAGCTAGCGTACCAACCCGATCGCTTAATTGTAGGCCAAGTCTAGTAAGTGCCTGAGAGACTTTGCGCGCTCTGAACTCGCAATCTGCATAGGTATAGCGGTGTATATCCCCTTCAACTCTCTTAGAAACAATCTCGGTAGTAGCGAATTGACTACTTGCATGCTTTAACAAGTCTGAAATCATCAATGGTCGAAACATCATTTGACCACTTAAACCATATCCCCCAGCCAAATTGATGTTTTTTTTCATGATTTTCCCTAAACTTTTTATCCTACTTGAGGCTCGTCACTCATAATGAGCGATTTACAGAGCCACTCCTGTCTACAAGAACAAATCTCAATCTATTTTGCCATCAAAAGCTTTTTATAAAAACAGGTGTGCGATATACATTTTTACACATCAAGTCATCCGCCTGTCGAGTTACAATACTTGATATGACTCCCCTCATTCTTTGATCAATCCGGCAAAAAACGATCCTAAAGTATCTCTAAAGTTTGAGTTTATTTACCAGTGAGCTAAGGATAGTCGTACCCTGATGATCAGATTATTTAATATAAAGGCTACACATGGATAACCACCGCCCCTATAAAGATGAAGTCATTATCTCGTGGACAGAGTTACAGCGTGACGCAAAATTTATCTCCAATCAACTACTTTCTATTGGGTCTTGGAAAGGCATTATTGCAATAACTAAAGGTGGTTTAATACCAAGTGCCCTAATTGCTCGAGAATTAGATATTAAACTCATCGATACAGTCTGTGTTTCAAGCTACAGCAGCGATACTGATGGCATTGATCAAAAACAAAATGACTTAGAAGTCATCAAAATGATTGATGGCGACGGCGCAGGATTTCTTTTAATTGATGACCTAGTAGATACCGGCAAAACTGCAAAATTTATTCGTACTAAACTACCGAAAGCTTACTTTTGCACGTTATATGCAAAGCCAGCTGGAAAAGCGCTAGTCGACCTTTATGTCAGAGAATTCAAACAAAACCAGTGGGTCTTCTTCCCGTGGGATATTGATTACCAATTTTCAGTACCCATTCACCACCAGCAAAGTAGCAACTTAAAGGCGAGGTAGCAACGTCAAAGACGGCGAACCAAGTAAGCAGCCCGACTATGAATTAGTGATTCATGACTAAAGGTTGCACATGAAAGCGGGCACGCGGTTTTATTTTTTATCTCGATGCGCCCAAGAAGTCGTTCTCTTTTCCATAACAGAAAAGAATTCATACATAAACATCGCCATGGCTCCAATGACAACTAGGCCCGCAAAGGCCAGTGGCATGCGCATGGCCGATCCAGCAGATACTAACAAATAACCAATCCCTTCATTCGATGCATTCATCTCCGATACCGTTGTACCAACAAAGGCCAAAGTAATCGCCACTTTTAGGCTCGCAAAAAAGTACGGTAAACATCTAGGAATACCAACTTTAAATAAGATATCCAAGCGATTTGCGCCTAAAACCCGAAGAACATCCTCAAGTTCGGGCTCTAACGTAGATAAACCAGTCGCAATATTAACCATGATCGGGAAAAAACTGATTAAGAAAGCTGTCAGGATAGCTGGGCCAGCACCAATCCCAAACCAGACAACTAAAATTGGAACAAAGGCCGCTTTAGGAAGTGCATTAAAGGCTGTCATCAACGGATAAAAAGCATCATATGCCATCCTTGAGGAACCAATAACAAATCCAAGAAATACTCCAACCAATATAGAAATACCAAACCCAACCATGGTAGTCCAAAATGTGGTCCAAGCATGCCTTAAGATCTCACCCTTGAACTCAATCAAATTAAGCGTAATTTGATAAGGGCTGGGAAATATAAATTCACTCACACTAAAAATAAAGCAAATCGCTTGCCAGGTCGCTAAAGTGAAAATCAGCAATAGTATTGCAGCATTTCTTTCGGCAAAGTTTTTTTGATTCATTATTCTTCTCGAACCCTTCCAATATGCGCTCGAAGTTCATGCACAATACTTGTAAAAGCTTCCGTATATGTCGTCTCTAAATCACGCGGCCTAGGAAGATCAATCTCTCGGCGATGCACGATTTTTCCTGGTCGCTTACTCATCACATAAACAATATCTGCCAAATAAACAGCCTCTCGTAAGTCGTGCGTAACCAAAATAACATTAAATTTTTGAGCCGTCCAAAGATCCCTCAAAATATTCCACAACTCTTCACGCGTAAATGCATCCAAAGCCCCAAAGGGCTCATCTAAAAGTAGCATTTTGGGTTGATGAATTAAGGCCCGACAAATACTGGCTCTTTGCTGCATTCCACCAGATAATTGATAAGGTAACTTATCCTCGTAACCTTTCAGTCCAACACTTTCAATAAGACTTTTCGCCCGAACAATAAACTCATCTTTTTTTGCCCGAAACTCTGACCTAAACGGTTCAACAATTTCTAAAGGTAATAGTACATTTTCTAAAGTCGTGCGCCAGGGCAGTAAAGTTGGTGCTTGAAAAGCCATACCACTAATGCTTAAAGGCCCGGTCACCGGTCTATTGTCAATCATGATTGAACCACGGGTCGGTTTTTCCAAACCCGTAGTTAACTTCATAAAAGTCGATTTTCCACAACCCGATGGCCCTACAATCGAAACAAAGCCACCTTCTTTGACATCTAAATTAATCTCTTCAACCGCAAAGGGGCCATTAATGGCCGTCTTATCATAAGTATGCGAAACGTTCTGAAATTGTATAAAAGGGGTTGTCATTTAGGAAAAATATTACGCGCTGCAACACTTGGCATAAATGATGGATTCCAAACAACATCCGGATTTACTCTGGTCTTCGTATTAAACACATCTGAAACCTGGGAAGCCATTAAAGCCACTCTAGGTAAAGAAGCCGAACCAAAACCTTCGGCCCGCGCGTCAGGGGTAACTATTGCGTCTTTAATAGCTAACTTAATTCGACGTTTTTCTAATTCCACATTGATAATTCCGTCGCGGTTTTTTACCGTATTAATCGCCGCATCGGGATTGGCAATGACATCCTTTGCACCTTTTGTAAAGGCCTCTAGAAAGTTCTTAATCGCAGTGGGATTTTCCTTGATCAATTTTGGTGAGGCAATAATTACATTACCATACAACTTCACGCCATATTGAGGGTAAGGAAACGAAATAATATCCTCGGGCTTAACTCCTCTTGCCTCTAGGTTGAGAGATGATGTAAATCCAAATCCAGTAATAGCATCTAGATCCCCTTTTGCAAGCATAGTTTCGCGCAAGGCAGGGTCCATGCTAATCCAGTTCACAGCACCCACTTTATTGGCAGACTGAAATAAAGGAAAGGCTCTTCGGCCCGCATCAAATCCGGGTGCCCCCAATTTCTTACCCGTCAAGTCAGCCGGACTTTTGATACCCGAATTCTTCAGGGTTAAAACTGCGGCAGGAGTATTGTTGTAGACCACCATTAAGGCCACCGGCTTATTGGGTGCATCAGGATTGTTGCCATAAAACTCCATCAGTGCCGCAAAATCCGCAAAGCCCATATCATATGCTCCAGAAGCAACTCGGTTAACCGCATTACCAGAGCCATTTCCAGCATCAACCGTAACATCTAAACCAACTTGTTTGAAATACCCTTTCTCAACAGGTAATAGAAAAAAAGCGGCTGGACCTTCAAAACGCCAATCTAACTGAAATTTGATAGGGGTTTGTGCAAAGACATGGCTCGCACACAAAAGTATTCCCACTAACATCGTCTTTATACATTTATTTCTCAATTGAACTCTCCTTAAATGACCTTCTCTTTACTGAACTTGCCATGCCTTGCCGTGACCACTTACTGCTGTATAAAATTCATCGTCCTGTAGTTACGATTATTCATGTTTTGCGTCACAAATAAAACCAAATTATAGGCTTTAAAATAAGCGCAAAGGCACTGACCAAAATACGAACTAGACTAAATTTGATATCTCTTCATTCTTTCATATTCAAATAAGAATGGACTCTAAGATGCGTCATTCTGGTGCATTTATTCTATAACATTTTGTAACCGAAACTCCGCAATCTTATCAATTTGCATTAAACAGGTACTAAATTCGACAGCATAGTCATTATCTAGGCGCTCCGCAAAATGTTTGATGACACTTTGCCGGTTATGTCCTTTAACGGCTAATATAAATGGAAATCCAAATTTAGCCTTATAACTCTCGTTTAACTGATTTAAAAGTGCATACTCCTCAGGTGAACAAGTGTCTAATCCAGCCCCACTTTGCTCGCGATTGGAGTCTTCAGTTAACTCCTTGCGAATCGCGGCTTTTCCTGCTAATTCAGGATGCTCCCGAATAAGCTGCAACTGCGACTCCTGCGGAGCAGTTTGAATTGCCGTTTGCATTGCCTGTCTTAAATGCGCAATACTGCTAAAAGGGCGCTCCTTATAAGCTTGCTCTGGGATCCAAGGACTATGTTCATAAATCCCATAC
>CALPOM020000008.1 GCA_943325205.2 Thermoflexus hugenholtzii JAD2
TAAAGCTTTTCCTAGGGACTTGCAATCCCGCATTGAACATGCCACAAAATCTATACATGTTCAATGCGGGTATTACTAAAGCAGTCTACTTAGCCCCAGGGATCCAAGCCATTTCAGCTTGGTAAGCAAATTCGGTCTTGACGTCGATCACGGCCGGAAGGTCACTAGCAAGTGCAGCAGCAAAGGCGGCCTTAAAGTCGCCTGGCTTTTCTACAGTAATGCCAAAGCAGTCAAAAGATTGAGCAACCTTCGCAAAATCAGTTTCTAAATACACGTAACACTCGGATTTTCTCCCCGGCTCACGCGATCCATAAGCAATGTTTAAATTCTTAAGTCCCTGAGATAAGCAATGATTGTTATTTACGATGGTGATTGTCTTTAAGCCACACCTTCGGGCGGTTTCTAACTCAGGTAAGTGATAAGAAAAACCACCGTCTCCAGTAAAACAAATTACCGGCCGATCAGGCGCCGCAGCTTTAGCTCCAATGGCAGCTGGAAATGACCAACCTAGCGAACCAGCAGCTCTCATGAAGGTTTGTCCGGGATGGCGCATTTCAACAAAATTACCAGACCACAATGCTGAGTAACCCGTATCTGCGACCACAATTGCATTACTTGGCAATACCTCCGTAAGCATTCTGCAAAGTTGTTGTGGACGAATGGGGCTAGCTTGGCGATTCAGATCAACAGCTTGTTCTTGCCACCAGTCGTCTACCAATTTCTTGGTGTAAGCCAGCCAGTCATCGTGTTGACTTCCTTGTACAGCATTTATTAAAGCCTCTAAGCCAGTTCGAACATCGCATAACATTCCAATCGTATTGGGGTAATTTCTACCCAGCTCGACTGGGTCAATATCTATCTGAATAATCGGTGTACCAGATCGAGGCATAGTCCAACCTGCTGTCGTGTGATCGCTGGTGTTACTTCCTAAATAAATGATTAAATCAGCTTCATCAACTACATGATTTGTACAACTTCGACCGTAAGTGCCTACCATCCCTCGAAATAATGGATGCGTCTCTAGGATCATTGATTTGGCATCTAGTGTGGTGGTAACTGGAGCACCAATTCTTTCTCCAAGTGCACACATGGCGGACCCAGCCTGGGATATAGTTACGCCACGATCTCCAATAATCACCGGTCTTTTGCTTTTAGCAATTGCATCAACCGCTTGTTGAACTACGCGTGCGTCAGGGGCTGGTCTAAAAGCTGGGTAAATCGTATGCGCCGGATCAACATCAATTGGCTGGTTAATTTCTAAGGGAGTAATAGCGTCTCCAGTAAACCCTGCAACATCCAGATGAACTGGTCGGGGTGTCCCACTAGTCGCCTCCCGAAAAGCCTGCCGAATTAAATGGGGCATTTGTTCAATGACCTCCATCTGCCCATGAAATTTAGTAACTGGCGCATACAACGGGGCATGATCCACTTCTTGATATGAGTTACGATATTGCATCGCCGACACATGACGCCCAGTCATGGCTATTACTGGGGAATGCCCCAAATAAGGATCTTGCAGGGAAGCCGCCAAATTAGCAGCGCCCACAGACTGCGCAAAACACAACCCGGGCTTACCAGAAATCCGCGCATAGCCATCCGCCATGTAACCCACCCCTTTTTCTGAATGGCCAAGTACACGCATAATTTTTGTATCTTCCATTTCGGCCAAAGCTCGACGCAGGACAGCGTCCATGAAAAAAACATGGGTTACGCCATATGCCTCTAATAATCGTGCAAAGTATTTTGCACCTGTCATTTTTTCTGACACGGATATCTCCTTAATATGATTTTATTGTTCTCTAATTGCTTCTTCCATCTAACATCATAAAACAAAGTATTCACTACTTATAGTAAATACTCATTGCACCTGAATTTTAGCGAATATCTTCAGAACTCTCGATATCACACCTACTTCTTGAATATGCCCTATTCTCCGGGTAACAAGATTATTAAACATATAATCTTGGATATACGCTACCAGCCAAATAAGTTCAAATGTCTAAGTTTTACTAATCCATATTTAGAAAGTCTACCCATGAAAAAGCATATCTTGCTACTTGCCCTCTTTTTTTTACCCTATTGCCTATTTGCCCAAGGTACTTACCCAAATAAAACAGTTACTATTGTTGTGACCTACGCCCCTGGTGGCCTTGGAGATATGCTAGCCAGACAAATTGCAGAGCAATTAACTACTCGAACAAAACAAAGTTTTATCGTAGAAAACAAGCCAGGCGCCACAGGCGCATTGGGTAGCCGTTATGTCACTAAATCAAAGCCAGATGGCTATACACTCTTACTTGGACAAACCGGTGAAATGGTCATTAATACGTTTGTGGCCAAAGATCTCGGCTATGACCCAAGCAAGGATTTAAAGCCGATTGCGATCATTGGTGAAGTTCCACTTACTTTAGTAGTACCAGCTAATTCTCCCTATACTAATTTATCAGAACTGATCAAAGGTGCAAAGGCAAATCCCGGAAAAATGACTTACGCCTCTTCTGGCACTGCAACGCCAGGACATCTTGCCGCTGCCGCACTTAGCCAAGCAGCTGGGATTGACATGGCTCACGCCCCATACAAAGGAGCAGGTCCTGCAATGACCGATGTCCTTGGAGGGCATGTTGATATGTTCTTCCCCAGCACACCTTCCATACTACAATTTGTAGAATCTAAGAAAATACGCGCCTTGGCAGTCTCATCAACCAAACGAACTACAGCTCTACCAGATATAAAAACAGTCGCTGAAGAGGGCATAAAAGACTTTAGTTTTACATTATGGGGCGGTGTATATGCTCCAACAGGAACTTCTGAAGAAATCCTCAATTACTTAAATACAAACATCAATATCATCCTAGAGGATCCTAGCTTTAAAAAGAATCTTGAAAAAGATGGCATTTTAGTCAGGCGTAATAGCCGAATTGAGTTTGGTGACTTTATGAAAAGTGAGTTTACTAAGTATGCAAAAATTGTTAAAGCAATTGATTTGAAAGTAGAGTAAAAATGAATATCGTTACAATTCCCGGTGATGGCATTGGACCAGAAACAATGGCTGTCACAACCGCCATCTTAAATACTGTTTCGGTTCAACATGATCTAAAACTGAAACTGCTGCCAGAAATAGCTGGTCATGCCAGCTTGCAAAAATATGGCTCAACCATCTCTCCTAGCCTGCTTGAGAAAGTCAAAGCGGCTGACGGACTTATTCTTGGGCCAATGGCAACCTATGATTTTAAGGATGAGTCAAAGGGAGAAATTAATCCTTCTAAATTTTTTAGAATCAATTTAGACCTGTACGCCAATATCCGGCCTGCAAGAACTTTTCCTCAAGTACCGACCCGAATGAATCCTTTTGATTTAGTGGTGGTCCGTGAAAATACTGAAGGTTTTTATGCAGACCGAAATGTTGAATCGGGCAACAGTGAAATACTTGTAACAAAAGATGTCGTCATTTCACTCCGGCGTATAACGCGCTTATGTTGTGAACGAATTGCTAAAGCAGCCTTTGAAATCGCAATGACTAGAAAAAAACACGTGACGATTGTTCACAAAGCCAATGTTTTACAAATAGGTGATGGCATGTTTATTCAAATTTGTCATGACATCTCTAAAAATTACCCCGAGGTAAAAGTGGATGATTTTATTGTGGATGCAATGATGGCTCACGTCGTTCGTCGGCCAGAATTTTTTGACACGATTGTAACTACCAATATGTTCGGTGACATTTTGTCTGATCTTACCTCCGAATTATCGGGCAGTATAGGCCTTGGCGGTTCCCTCAATGCTGGAGATCAATACGCCATGGGCCAGGCAGCGCACGGCTGTGCACCGGATATCGCTGGTCAAGATTTAGCGAATCCCTTTTCTTTAGTCGCCTCGGCAGCAATGCTCCTTGCGTGGTACGGTCAACAGCAGAAAAAGCCGAATTTTATTTTAGCAAGCCATTCGATTAATCAAGCAATGGCTGATGCAATTGATGCTAAAGAGATGACTAAAGATGTTGGAGGCACGCTTGGCACCAAAGCTACTGGCGAAGCTCTAATCAGTCGTTTACTGAAGCAGTAAATTCCTATCTATTTTTCTTAATACTTTTCAACTAATCCCCAGAGAATCTTGTGATAAATTATCTATACTTAAAAATAAAAAACCTACCTCAGGCAGTGTTCACATTTTTGCTGTTATTTTTTTGGAGCTGCGCTAGCTTTGCTCAAAACTATCCCTTACAAACTGTTCGTGTAATTAGTCCATTCCCGCCCGGTGGAGCAGCAGATATTGTTGTGCGCTTAATCTCCCAAAAAATGACCGAAACTTCGAAAGTTAATTTCATTGTTGATAACAAGCCAGGGGCGGGTGGTGCGATTGGATCTCAATTCGTCATGTCCGCCGAACCAGACGGTTATACACTCCTACTCACTTCGAGTAGCGCTATGGCAATTAATCCACATCAACAAACTAAACCAACTTATGATCCTTTCACAAACTTCACCGCTATTTCTTTGATTGGCTACTCCCCCAATGTGCTTGTGGTTTCCCCAGAATTTCCTGCGAAAAATATCCAAGAACTCATTGCATTACTCCAATCCAAGCCGGGTAATTTTAATTTTGCCTCAAACGGGGCAGGAACTTTAAGCCACTTAACTGGTGACCTTTTTAAGCAAACTGCCAATGTAGAATTTTTACTCGTGCCCTATAAAGGGGCCGCCCCGGCCGTTGTCGATGTGGCTAGTGGTCAAGTCAATGCGTTATTTGCCGCCTACGCCAGCGTTGCTCCAATGATTAAGGCTGGCAAGTTAAAACCCCTTGGTGTTACAAGCCTAAAAAGAATTTCAATTGCTCCGAATATCTCAACTCTTCATGAAACTGGTCTGAATGGCTTTGAATCTACCCAATGGTGGGGGTTGTATGGCCCCGCTAATCTTCCGCAAGAGATTACTCTGAAACTGAATGCAGATATCAATAAAATACTGAAACTTCCAGAAATGCAAAAAAGATTTGCTGATGAGTCAATCCTCTTGCTTGGCGGCAAACCTGAAGATCTAACTAATTACATGCGCAATGACTATAACAAATGGGGGAAAGTCATCAATATGGGTCTATCGAAGAATTAAATGATGACTCCTAATCAAATAATCTCTAATAGCCAAGTTCCTGTCACGGCTGAATTAGCAAAATTTATCGTTCAATTACAGTGGTCACAGGTACCACAAAATATTCAAGAATTGATGCCAATTCTTTTAATCGATATATTTCGCGCTGCAGCTGTTGGATTTAAGAGACCTTGGACTGAGTCAATTAAGCACTTATACGCAAATCATCAATCCTCCATGAATTCTCATTTGTGGTTTTCAAAAGAAATGGTCAATATCAATCAAGCTACATTTATTAATGGCGTTGCTAGTGGTGGCCTAGATTGGGATGATTCACACGTGGCGGCAATCATTCATCCAGGAGTTTGTATTTGGCCAGCAGCTATCGCAATGGCCGAAATAACGCAAGCAAGCGGTGAAGAACTCTTACTCGCTGTTCTAACTGGCTACGAAACAGCTATTCGGATTGGGATGAGTATTCAACCAGAACATTCTCTGAGGGGTTTTCAAGGAACACCTACTTGTGGAGTTTTTGGCGCTGCCGCTGCGTGTGCCAAACTACTGCAATTAACAATCCCTCAAACCCAAAATGCGCTCGGAATTGCCGCAACGTTTGCTTGCGGACTATCACAATTTTTCGTTTCCGGATCTGACATTAAACGTTTTCATGCGGGTAAGGCGGGTGCCAATGGTATTGAGGCAGCACTATTGGCGCAAGCAGGTCTAACTGGTCCGCCAGACGCGATAGAGGGCGTCCAAGGATTTGCTAGGGCTTTTTCAGATCGTTTTGATCCGAAGCAGGTAATTGATCGACTTGGAACCTATTTTCCTACCGCCTGGATCTCTCTAAAGCCACATGCAAGTAGCGTTAGAATGCAAGCAGCAATAGAGGCTGCCGCTTTTCTATCAACGAAGATTTCGAATACTGAGCAAATTAAATCGATTGAAATTGGAGTACACGGCGCAATGCTTGGAAAATTAACTAGTAATACGCCCGTTGACTTTCAACAAGCGCAGCTAAGTACACCCTTTGCAGTAGCTATGGCATTAACAATCACACCACAGCGCAAAGGTCCCATTGCCTTATCAATCGATGATTATGAACAGTCCTTGTCCGATCAAGCAATTATTAATCTTGCAAAACTCTGTCAGTGCATCATTGACCCCGAGGTCGAAGCCAAAACGACCACTGAGGCTGTGCCGGCGCGCGTAGTTTGTATCCTTCACAATGGCGAGCGCCTAGAACATTTCATTGAATTTCCTAAAGGTTGTCCACAAAACCCCATTACTCAACTAGAGGTTGCTCAACGATTTACAAGTGTAGCTCAGCCCCTTTTTGGTTCAGCCGTATGTGATGACTGGTTAAATCACGCAATGCATGCCAAAGATTTAAAATCTGTACAGGCATTACTAACCCTCCAACCCTTAGCTCAATAAAGCCACTTTGAATTATTCTCAAACCACGATGTTTTTGTCAGAATTTGCAGCAAAAATATCTGCTGAAGATATCCCAAAATCAATTACTGAATTAAGTACAGATCTCTTTTTAGATTATTTGCGGGTGGCATCGGTTGGCCAACGCATGCCTTGGAGTAGCTGGGCGCAACAATATGCGCTTCAAACAGCTGCTTTAGGCCCAGCTCCCATCCTCTTTTCCAAACAATCCTATGATGTTGTTAGCGCCGCCTTCATCAACGCTATTTACGCTGGAAGTATCGATGCAGACGATGTTCATGTTGGCGCTATGCTACACCCCGGTTGTATTATCTTTTCAAGTGCTCTAGCAATTGGTCATAGTCGAAAACTTAGTGGCCATGTGTTATTGGCTGCGATCATTGCCGGCTATGAAACAATGATTCGATTAGGGCTGTGTATCCAGCCCGGCCATTTTAAACGTGGCTTTCAAAGTACTTCAACCATTGGCGTTCTAGGTTCTGCGGTTACTGCCGCAAGCCTCTTATTTAATGAAGAGCCTCCCGCAAAGAAAGCCTTAAAAATTGCACAAACTTTAGGAGTGGCCGCGTCATTTGCTGGTGGTCTTGTGCAGTTTTTTCATTCAGGCTCAACTGTCAAAAGACTGCACGCCGCTCAAGCTGCAAGTTCGGGTGTAAAAGCCGCACTATTAGTCCAATCAGGGTTTTCTGGGCCAACAGATATTTTTGAAGGTCAAGATGGCTTTGCGAGAGCCTACTCAGATTCAATGAATTTACAAGCTCTTGAAGGTCTTGGAAAGGACTACCAAATAACTGAGGTGGCGATTAAGCCACATGCCACAAGCGCACGCGTTCTTTCTGCTATCGAAGCAGCAAATACTCTGTGTTTAGAGCATGCTATTCAAAGTGGTCAAATAATCGCGATTACTTTGGGTATACCAAAAGTAATCCAAGGCCGTCTGACATCCACTTCACCAAAAGATATTCAATCTGCTCAAATGAGCGCTCCATTTTGTGTGGCGTTAAGTATTTTTAAATCAACCCCGTCCTCACAATTAGTTATTAATGTAGATGATGTAGAGCAGGGCTTACACCATCCAGAAGTGATGCGACTTTGTGAACTCGTGCAATGTCAGTTAGACCCGGATGTGGAAAAAACTAGCACAAATGAGTCAGTCAGTGCGAAGTTAACTATGCAACTCAAAAATGGCCAAACTCTTTTTACGCAAGTAAATGCCCCAAAAGGAAGTCCGTCTAGACCCTATAGTACTCTTGACCATCAGCTTGGGGCAATGACAGAGCTTGGGCGAAGGTACTCCAAATCGACTACCCAAGAAATAATTAGCCTAGTGAAAAATTTCTCCACATTAACGGATATTCAAACTTTAACCAACTTACTGCAATAAGAAACTGCTATGGAATGACGGCCCGTTTTACTCGGCTTGGATTTTGGCATCCTGTAATAATTTTGCATACATCTTTAATTCATTTTGTATTTGCGTAGAAAAATCCTTTGGACTACTTCCGATAATTTCATTACCACCATCGTCGACTAATCTTTTTACAGTGCCCGGGGCCCTAAGCGCTTTTACTACTTCGTTGTGAAGGCGCGCAATAATCATTGAATCAGTCCCTGCCGGAGCCAATAATCCTTGAAATTGTGCAATATTAAAGCCTTTAAATCCTGCTTCTTGCATCGTTGGCAATTGCGCTAAAGCCTTACTGCGATTACTTGCTGAAACAGCAAAGGCCTTTAATTTTCCAGCCTTAATTAAAGGCACAGCCGTTACTAATGGCTCAAAAGTAAAGCTTAGATGACCACCTAATAAATCAGCTAACGCTGGAGCAGCGCCTTTATACGGCACGTGCGTCATTTCTACCCCAGCTATTAAAGCAAACAGCTCCCCAGCTAAGTGCCCACCACCACCAATACCAGTAGAGCCATAACTTATTTGTTTTGGTTTTAATTTTGCCTCCGAAACAATCTCATTTAAATTTTGCAAGGGAGAAGTAGCCGTCACCACAACAGCGTACTGGTAACTAATGACCGAGCTAATTGGAGCAAAGTCTTTAATAGGGTCATAGTTGAGTTTTTTGCCCATACTAGGATTAACCACGAGTGGACCACTAGCAGTCAATAACAGGGTATACCCATCTGGAGCGGACTTAGCAACGAGCTCTGTGCCAATGGAACCATTAGCTCCGGGCTTATTTTCAACCACTACCGATTGACCCATGCTCTCAGAAAAACTCTGCGCAATTAGCCTAGCTGTAATATCTGCTGCACCGCCAGCCACGTATGGAACAACCATCCTAATTGCTTTTTCTGGATAGGTTTTTTGCGCACTAGCCAACAATGGTAAACCTACTAGTAAGGTCCATAACCCGACGAATACTCCCTGAAATAACTTTGTTTTCATAATAATCATGATCCGTTCGTATATTTTTGTAATTGCTTAATCGTCTCTAAACTAATCTCAATACCTGATTGGCGTTGCTGGGCCATTCTATCTAATTCAATAGAGCCAGGTACTATAACCGGCTTACTTGGATCAATTGGCGGACTATCCATGAGGATACTCGCAAAGTCATTCATGCGCTGCGCAAGCCACTCCGGGGAACCTAATACCTTCGTATCAATAAGAATAAAAAAGTGCCCTAAATTTTGCGGCTCATCAGGCGCGTCTTGCCACGACTTAATATGAGTTAAATAGGCTGCGTTGGACAATAATCCAGCAAATAAATCGACTAATAATGCAATACCGTATCCCTTGTGCCCCCCAATTGGTAATAAGAATCCGTCTAAAGCGGCTTTCGGATCAGTCGTTGGCACACCCATAGCGTCTGTACCCCAAGTGTTGGGGATGGACTCCCCTCTTTTGAGTGCATTGCGAATCTTGGCACGCGCCACAACACTCATGGCCATATCTAATAGAAATGGTCGCCCACCAGGATTTGGCACACCAAAACCAAGCGGACTGTTACCCAACCTTGCATCAGTTCCACCCCATGGCGCAATAGTTGTTGTCGCATTACTACCGATGATCGTTGCAAAACCTTGCTCAGCAGCTAATAATGCATAGGGTGAAATCGGTCCAAAATGGTTACTCCCCCGAGCTAATGCAATACCAATTCCACAGTCTTTAGCAACAGCCATAGCCGCCTCCAGGGTTCGCATCCCAACTAAAGGACCAACGCCATTGTCGCCATTCACTCGAACCATGGCCGAAGCGATGCGTTCAACAACAATTTGAGGCTGTGGATTTATTCCACCAATTCGTAATCGATCACCATAAGATTCAATCCTACTCAAACCATGCGTTGATAAACCAAATAAGTCTGCAAGCACTAAGATTTGTACGACATCTCTGGCATCATTGGGCTTTAAACCCAGTTGAATAAAAGCATCTATGCCTAACTGCGTGAGGTCTTTTTCTGAAATAATTTGATTTTGAAGGGTCATAAAGTTTACTTAAATAAAAAATCATTTTAAATTAAATATCGATCAGACCTAGAAAATCCAATTCCATGGCTCAGATCAAGTAATTGATAAAAATGAAGAGAAAAATGGTAATATTTGAAGCTAGTTCAAAAAAGATTCAGCCATTCATGCAAAATAAGACCGTTTTTCAACCAGGCCAAAAACTGCAACACCTCAAAACTGGGGGACTTTATCAGATTATTTGCCAAGCAAATATCGAGGCAACCCTTGAAGAGGTATATGTTTATCAGGCCCTTTCTAATCACAGCCATTGGGTTCGGCCTGCTTCTGAAATGCTCGACGGTCGATTTATTGCGATTGAATAATGTTTAATTTAATAAAAGGATTAATTAAAGGAGATTCGTGATGGGACTAAAGTTTATGGAACATATTTTGATTTTGACCCATGACCCTGAGGGTACCAGAGATTGGTTTTGCCAAAACTTAGGTTTTCGGGATGGCTACCATCCAGAATTCGGATTTCCGGTTTACTGGCTGTATATTGGTGACCAGGATGTAATTCATGTAGGGAAGGCTAAATACTCCGAACATCAAATTGCTTATCTGAGCACGCCAGACGATTCCAAACCCATCGATAACAGTGCGGGTGCACTTGGCTCAGCTCGCATTGATCATGTTTGTTTTAACTGCGAAAAAATTGAAGAGTTCATAGAACGCTTTCAAAAAAATGGGATTGAGTTTAGTGAACGCAAAGCACATAATTCGCATTTGTATCAATTATTTTTAAGAGAGCCTATTAATGGGATTAAAGTAGAGCTCAATTTTGCTGCTGAAGAGGCCCTACGTGCTGGCCGTGTAGCATCTTGGACTGATAGCGGTCAAACAGTTACTAACTAAATAAGGATCTCATTGATCAATTTGAGATCCTCTTCATCTTCAGGCCAAGAGCAAGCCCCGTGTGACAGTTCAGTCTTTAGGGCTTTGCTCAGGTAACTGTGGATTAAAGGTGTTACTCAATGCCAACTTGTTCAAAAAAAGGTTTAGCGCTCCCACCTAAAAATGCTAAAAAATCTCTAGCCTCGTTGGGATACTTAGCACTCTTCATAACGCCAGCTGAATAAGTCGTATAGTTTTGCAGTTCCCGTGGCAATGGCCCTACATATTTCAATCCTTTGGATTCAAACATCTTAATTTCAGTAATAGCCCCAAAACCAATTTCATTACCCGTTCCATGGATGACTTGTTCCATCACTAAATCCCCATTGACAAATCGTTTAGTTTTCCCCTGTAACTGCTCACTCATTCCTAACTTTTCAAATAATTTCGCTAAATAATTCCCCGTCGAAGCTTGGTTATAAACTAAAGAGTCCGCTTGTAACAATGCGTCCTTAAAACTCTCCACCGTTGAAATTTGTGGACTCTTTAACGTTTTTCGTACAGTCACACCAGCGCCAACTTTCCCAATTAAAACACCTTTTTCAGTCACTAAAGTCCCTATGTGAATTTGCTCATTAATCAAAGATACGGGGGCAATTAAAAGGTCAGCAACTGGTTGATCTGCAAGCAACTTAGCAAGTTGTGGGGCTGTTCCTAAGCGAATTTTTACTTGATGACCTGAAGTCTTGGTATATTGGGCTACTGCTAATACAAGTCCGGGCTCAACCGCGCCGGCACTCATTACTTGTAACTCGACAGCCTGCAAATGAAACACCCCAAGAAAAATTCCGATAAAAATCAATTTAAATTGCTTACGAACCATCAAAAACTCCTATTCTGTTTGACTGACTACTTCTTGAAAAGTTCTCCGAATTTTCAAGGGATTTGATACATAATAAAATGTTTCTCTTGTCCCACCAGAGCCAATAATCGTAAAGGTTCCGTAGCCTAAAATACGACCCAAAATTGTTTGATCAACATTAATCGATTCTATTTTTGATAAATTCATCTCAACACTTCTGCGAGAAATAATTCCCTCCTTGACTACTACCCGCTTATTCGTAAGGACATATTCATTCGATTTAAATAGGTAAGCAATGGGATGTGCAAAAAAATAAAGCCAATGATTTCTGGCTTCATAAATCACTAATTCTTGACTAATTAAGTTTTTATTAACGTAAGAGCCCATATTTTTAGAGTCCCATGCAAAATCTATTTAAATGATCAACGCTTCACACATTAGAACAGATATGACTTACTTAATAATTACCCAAAATGTTTTGCTAATTCAGGATCAAACTTACCATCAATTAATACAAATAAAATCTTACAAGGTTTACCAGACCGGTTTGCCCATGCATGACTTGTCCCACGTTCGACTAAAAAATCCCCTTGCCGCATGAGACGCTCTTCTTGATCCAGGACCAGGTAAATCTCCCCCTCTAAAATCAAGGCATAATCAACCGACTCTGTACGGTGCATTAAAGGATGGCCACCCTGCTTAAAGGTTGAGGCCTTATCCGTCCCCATCGCGCCAAAAGCAGCTTTTGCTCCTTCTGAGCCCAATTGCTTTGTCCAGTCACCTTCAGGGCCAAATTCAATAATCCGAACTACGGAACCACTTTTAGGTGGCTCTAGCACCATTGGGCCAGTCGTTGGGTCGGGACCATTATTCACGACCGCAGGGGTCTCATGCGTAATCCACAAGTTGGTACAATAAAATCCAACGCGTTTGGGGTTCGTATGAACCGCTGGTGCAGCACAATCTTCGGTTACTATGGATTGACCATGCTCATCATGCCCAGTAACAATCCGGCGAACATATCCTTTAGCTTGTTCCATTAGAATTTTCCTTATCTATCGTTATAGTTCATTATATTGATTGGTGTGAACTCACCAAAAATTGGCCAAATTCCTATCTATTCTCTATTCTATCTATTCTCTATTAATAGTGCGATTTAAAACTAATCGCATCTCGATAATGAATATCCTCTAAATCAATAAATGATCGCATAGTCTTCTTATCAACGGTATATTGCATCTTGCGATTAGTCTCATTACAAGCCCGAATATCAAGAATTTCTAAATGCTCCTTCACTTCCCACTCATGTGCACCAGCGATGCCAGGCGGGGCATAAATCATGGACCCAGGCCCTACCTCAAACTCCTCCCCAGAAACATTACGCACCGTTGCACTGCCAGCAATCACGTAATAACATGCCTCAATCGGATGCCAGTGTAACTGTTCATAAGTACCCGGCGCATAAGTAGCTCTACCAAGACGTACTCGGTCTGTTTCGTTTACCTCAGGCCAACCAATCAATCGTTGATAGGTTTGTCCATCAGTGACGCCTCGTCGACCAGGATAATCCGCTTGATTGAGGACTTGTAAGGTTGCTTTTAATTCCATTTTTTCTCCTTCTTTAGTTGACTAGAGCATGACACTTCCTGCATTAACATTTAAATTAACTCCGGTAATCCCTTTGGCCTGCGGTGAAGCTAAAAATAAAACAGCAGCCGCACTATCGCTAGGCTCAATCCGGTGATTCAATGGATTAGCGGCCGCTAATTGTTGTAAATCGTTTTCACTCCGAATTTGCATGACACGTTCAGTCGCTGTTGTACCTGGTGATACAGCATTAACAGTAATACCAAAGCCGCCCAGTTCTTTTGCTAAATGTTTTGTATAGCCAAGAACCCCTGCCTTTGCTGCACCATATGGAAGGTATGACTTGGCGTGCGGGTTAGGTGATACGCCAGCAATTGATCCTAGCAAAATGATTCGCCCTGATGGCCGGATTTTCATCCAGGGAACTACCGCTTGAGTACATAAAAAAACCGATTTGAGATTCACATTGAGGACTTCATCCCATTCTATTTCAGTAATTTCTGTCACCGGTAATAAACGCTTAAAGCCACCTACCGCATGAACTAAAATATCGATATGCGCATATCTCTGGCCAATCTCGTTGATAGTCGCCCGAATCGAGACAGCCTTTGTAACATCTACAGCATGGGCACTTGCATGACCTCCTGTAGCTTTAATTTTTTCGACTAAACCATCTAAGTCAATTTGATTTCTGGCGAGCGCACAAACATGTGCTCCCTCACGCGCAAATTGGAGAGCAATCTCTTTGCCGATCCCCTGACTAGCCCCTGTTACAACCACAATCACACCAGAAAATTGCATCAGCTTAGGACTGCGTTTTAGCAATCAACCCATCATAAAAGCAAATCACTGCTGAGCTATCACGATCACCTGCACCTTTACTTAACTCAGAAGCAAGTGCTTGGGCATTAAGACTTATTAACGGGACTGGACAATGCAAACTAGCCGCGTAAGATACCATTAACTGCACATCTTTATAGTGCGTTGTTAAGTGACCGATGGGAGGATAAAAATCTCTATTCACCATCCGATAACCCTTCTGATCCATCGCCTTCGAAAAAGCAGCAGATTTTTTTAATACCTCCAAAGCTTTTAGCTGATCGATGCCAGCTTTTTTTGCTAATGTTAATCCTTCGGCCATCCCCATCCGATTAATCGACAGTACTAAATTAACGACTAACTTAATTGCTGCGCCAGTTCCACTTGACCCCATATAAACTGACTCGCGTGCCATGGCGGCAAATATAGGACAACATTGCTCATAGATCGACTCTTGCCCACCCACCATAAATATCGTATCTTTGATGGCACACATTTCACTTGTGCCGCTAATCGATGCGTCTAAAAAATGTATTCCTCGGCTAGCTAGCTCTTGAGCTAACTCGATTGATAATTCAGGATCAGAAGTTGAACTATCTAAAATGATTAAATCTTTTTTCGGTTGGGCAAATAAATTTAAATCTGTTTGAACGACTTGCCGAACAATTTTTGAATTGGGTAAAGACAGAATAATGACATCCACAAGTACGGGTAAATCTCTCAGTTCAGATACTGGAATTGCCCCGTGCGCCGCAACAGCTGCAATTTTTTCTGGATCAAGATCGAAAGCGTGAACCGTATAATTTGCAGCCAATAAATGCTTTACTAGCCATCCACCCATTAACCCTAGGCCAATAAAGCCAATTTTCGGAGTTTTCATGCTGGTTTACGTTTCATTAAAAAAGCTTGAATACCCTCTTGAACTACTTCTCCGCGCTGATTAATAACCTGTAATTGACGCTTCATCACGCCCCGGTCTGACTTGGATGTTTCACTTAACTCCGTCACAGTAATCTTGGCGTGAATCGTATCCCCAATTTTAGTCGGCTTGGTAAATTTCAGACTTTCAAATCCTAAAAATGCTATTAATGTGTCATCATATAAATGTAACTGGAATAATAGCCCTGCAGCAATGGCATAAATCAATGGACCATGCGCAATACGTGTTCCAAATTGCGTATTTTTGCAATACTCTTCATTGATGTGTAATGGATTGTAATCGCCGGATATGCCAGCAAAATTGACAATGTCTGTTTCTGTAATCGTCCTAGCAGCACTCTCAAATGTTTTACCAACTTGCCACTCTTCCCAATATAGTCCAACCATCTTTATTCCCCTTGACAAAAAATCGCACCACTTGTTCTTAAGCCATTAATCTGCTCTTGGCTATAAGACAATAATTCAGCTAAGACTGTTCTAGTATCCTGCCCAAGTTCAGGGGCAGGATTAGAAATCACTGGCCGATCATGCCCCATTTTTACTGGATAAGCCGGCATACGAACTTTTCCTACAACCGGATGATCGTATTCAACTACGGCCTGATTTTGAATCGCCGGTGGTTCTGCAAAAGCCGCATCAAAATGATTGACTGGACTTGCCGGCACATCGTCATTGCGAAATTTATCCATCCAATATTGCGTTGTATTTAAAGCGATAAATGGTTCTAAAATAGCTAATAAAGCATGTCGATGCGCTACCCGAGAAGCATTCGTTTTAAATCGCTCATCCTCAAAAACCGTAGTTAATCCTAAGGATTTACAGAAGTTCTTCCAATGAACCTCTTCACGAGCTGCGACAACGATATAAGAATCTTTTGTTTTAAAAGCTTGCCAAGGCACTGAGTACTCGTGCGCAGAACCCGGCGGTTTAGGTAACTCGCCATTACTTAACCACATCGTTCCAAGATAGGTCAGTAAGCTCAACATAGCGTCAAACATGGCCAACTCCATATGTTGCCCTTGACCAGTTTTTTCTCGCTCATATAGTGCTGCTAGAATCCCTTGACTAGAAAACAGCCCACCACTTAAATCAGCTAATGGAATCCCAAGTCGAACCGGTGGACGACCAGGCTCACCGGTAATCGCCATATGTCCACTAATCGCCTGAATAATAATATCTAAAGCAGGATAGTCTTTGTAGTCGCCATCGGATCCAAAACCAGTAATCGAACAATGAATAATTTGAGGATTGACCTTAGCTAGCTCAGGATAATCAATCCCTAAACGTTGCATTACCCCTGGTCGAAAATTAT
This sequence comes from Thermoflexus hugenholtzii JAD2, assembly GCA_943325205.2. Lineage (GTDB taxonomy): Bacteria > Pseudomonadota > Gammaproteobacteria > Burkholderiales > Burkholderiaceae > Polynucleobacter. The sequence continues at coordinate 16,355 of CALPOM020000008.1, forward strand.
CTACAATTACGTCGGCACTTTTAACTAAATCCAAAAAAATATTTCTACCTTGTGGATTTTTTAAATCAATAACTACACTCTTTTTATTGCGATTAAATGTTAAAAATAATCCGCTAACACCTAAATAAGGTGCTACAGATGGATTGCGCCCAAGGTCGCCATGCGGCGCTTCAACTTTAATGACCTCTGCGCCCATATCCGACAATATTTGCCCACCATAGGTCCCAGCGATAATTTGACCAAGCTCAATAATTCGAACACCAGTTAATGAATGTGTCACAACAATCTCTACAGACCTAAACTAGTTGCAATGATGTTGCGCTGAATTTCGGAGGTGCCACCACCAATTGTTGCTAATCGTGAGTCTCGAAAAAAACGTTGTAATGGATACTCCATACAGTACCCATAACCACCTAGAATCTGTAAACTCATATCCGCAATTGATTTATATGATTCACTCGTATACAGCTTTAAGATCGCCGCATCTTGACGCGTGTCTTTACCCTGCTCTACTAACCAAGCATATCGATAAACCATAGTCTGCGCAATATCTAACATGGCTTTCATATCAGCTAACTTATGTGAAACAGCTTGAAACTTACCAATTGGTTTACCAAACTGTACGCGCGTCTTCGCATGCTCTAATGCAAAATCAAACGCTGCTCTAGCAGCTCCTGTTCGAGCTGCAGATAAACATAAACGCTCGTAGCACAAATAAGTATCTGCACCCTTCCAACCCTGATCAAGCTCCCCTAAAATAGCATTTGCCGGCACCTTAACATCGCTATAGAGCACCTCGGTTGTCCCAATCGAGCGCTGGCCTAGAGTTGCTAATTTCTTCACTTCTATACCGGGTAATTTTGTATCCACCAAGAAATTAGTAATGCCCTGCTGTTTCTTTTCTAACAAATTCGTTCGAGTTACTAAGATACAGTAGTCACTGATATCCATCCCAGAGGTATAGACTTTTCGGCCATTGACCAAAAAATGATCACCCTGATGAATTGCCCGTGTTTTCAAAGCGCTGGCATCCGACCCAGAGTCTGGCTCCGTCAATCCAAAACAAAATGACAACTCGCCGCGCAAAACTTTAGGGACCATATGCTCTATTTGCTCTTTACTGCCATGCTTTAATACCGCAACACAGCCGTATGTCAAATTACGAAATACCCATAAACCCAACTCTTCAAAGTGGTACCCCAAGACATCTAACATAATAGCAAGATCTGTCGCCGTACCCCCGGCACCACCGTATTCTTCAGGGCCAATTAAACCAAGCCAACCATTTTTGGCTAAGGCATTAAAAGCCTCTCGAGGAGGGGTCTCGGTTTCATCACATTTTCGAACATACTCCTGACTACAAACATCTTTCAGTAATTCCGATAAGTGGTTTTGGATATTTTTTTGATCTGCTGTTAATTCAAAATTCATTGCTTTACTTTTTCATAGTAGTGATAACACGTTTTGCTTGGCGATACATTGCATAATCAATTAGTTGATTATTAATCGTAATCGCAGCAATACCCTCTTTTTCTGCTGCTTCAAATTCGATGATGATTTGCTCGTAATACGCGATTAATGCCGGCGAAATTCCGTAAGCTTTTTCAACAATTTCAATCTGCTTAGGATGAATAATGGTTCGGCCAACATAACCCAAACTCGCAGACATAGTTGACTCAATTAATAATCCAGACTCATCATTTAAATTTGCAAATACACCGTCGATCGGTGTAACATTACCAGCCGCACGCGAATCTAATAGAACCTTAGACCTAGCGTATAACATTTCTGGGCCGTCAACCGACCATCCACAACCAAGATTATTTTGTAAATCGCCATCCTTGGCAGTCCCTAAAGAGGTTAGCTGGACTCGCGCAGATGCCTTAATTAAGTCATAACATCGATACACACCCAATGCAGTCTCAATTTGTAAACCAATCGCTACTCCGGCAATCCCTTGGGCCTGCTCTAGAAGATCTAGTTGTTTTGATACTTTTTCAATATCCTGAGGGTGTTCAGCTTTTGGAATAAATACCATCCCTAAACCAGCCACCGTGATTGCTTCAACATCCTCTGCTAAAAGACCCGTATCTGCGGCGTTTACTCTTACCATGACGTAGGGCTTATCTTTTGCAGGCGAATCATGCAAGTCCAAAATTGTTTGTCGAACTAATTGCCTTGCCTCAACCTTTGAACTATTTGAAACAGAATCCTCTAGATCGAGAATCACGGCGTCTACATCGCTTGCAATTGCCTTAGCCATCACCTTTGGATTAATTCCAGGGGCAAATAATGCTGTTCTAATATATCTCATGCACTTACTTCTTTAATTGTGGACTGGACCGAAAACCGTAAATCTGCTTCCATTGATCCACGGAAGCTTTACTAGGCGATTGATATAACAAACTTCGACTTGATGATAAGCCAATAGTTTTACTTAATTCGGCCATAGCCTCAGTCGTTTTTAATAACACCGCATTGCAATCCATAATCAAAGCACCATCAACCTCTTTAATATTTTCTCTTCGAATAATTGCGTTTACAGTCGCGCATGCGGCAAGAATCACTTCTGCCCCAGCTGCTGCTAATCGCCTAGATTCTTTTAAGAAATTTTCAGTCATCTGTCCTGGATCAGTAAAGGCTTTTTGGACTTCATTAAAGTCAATCCCTAAATCTCCAAATGGAATATGCCGAGAACTCAAGCCATACTCAAATGCTTTGCGATCGTAATATTGAGATTGTTTTTTATGAAAAGCAATACCAGAAAATTTATGGCCATAACTACAGGCCATCAACATACTCGTCTCACCTAAACCAAATACTGGAATAGAGAGTAATTCTCTCGCTTCTTGCATCGCCGGATCTAAGAAGCAGCCAATCGCGATTGCGTCATAACCCTGATCTTGGGCTTGCATCATTTTATTTAAAACACCACCGACACCATAACTGTTGATCGCCACTACCGCGTTGTAATGTAAATCCATTGAACCGTCATCAACTCCGTTCACATGGACCTCGACATCGGATCTTTTTAAATCGTTTAAATTTTTAGTCAGTGTGTTCCGGTAATCGTCTAAACGATGTATCGCCGTACTACTTTGCCACCATATTTTCATAATGCCCCCTTTAACTGTAGCCAGTTTATTTTTAAATGCACCGAGTATTTCTACTCACCTTTAATACCACCTTTTTCAATCACGTCTGCCCAATATGGGACTTCGCGCATGATACGCGCCCGCAAACCCTGCGAGTCTAATGCTGTTGTAGCAAGTCCGGCTTGCTTTAGACTTTCAACTACCTCAGGCTGCTTAATTGTGGCTACGCACTGTTTAGATAAATAATTAACAATCTCCGGTGGCGTTCCAGCATTGACAAAAATTGCCTGAAAAGTACTCGAAACCGCGTCCTTAATACCCAAATCCGCCAAAGTCGGTAAATTGGCTAAATCAGGCCATCGACGTTCTCCAGTTTGCGCAATGGGGCGAACTAGTCCACCCTGAATTTGTCCCATGACGGAGGCCAAACTACCAAAAAGAACTTGTGTTTGACCACCCAGCAAATCGGTCATCGCCGGCCCCGCGCCCTTATAGGGAATATGAGTCATCATGATATTTTCACGAATCTTTAATACTTCCCCAGCCAAATGCGGAGTAGTCCCTGGACCAGGACTGCCATAGCTAACTAATTTTGGATCTTTACGGGCCATCATAATCAGATCATTTAAATTCTTAATCGGCGAATCAGCTTTAACAACAATAACATTTGGAGCATCACCAATTTCACAAATAGGTATGAAGTCTTTTAAAGGATCATAGGGAGAAGGCTTTTTTAAACTGGGAGTAACCACGTAAACGCTCGATGTCAGCATTAGGGTGTAACCGTTTGGCTTATTCGCTCGCACAATTCCCGCTGCCACAGCACCACCTGCGCCAGGGCGATTTTCGACTACGATTTGTTGACCAATATTTTTAGACATCGCTGCCGCTACTATTCGGGCAGTAATATCAGTTGCTCCTCCAGGTGCGAAAGATACAACGAGATTCATGGTGTTTTCAGGATAAGCCGCATGGGCTGAAAAAGTGCTAAGCAATCCAAAAATGATTAGTTGCGCAATTTTTTGATGCATCAATTTATCTCCTCAATTACTTGTCAAAGTTCGCAATAAACCGATCTTTTGATTGATTTATGAGTGACTTTAATTTATGATGGTTCATAGATATGAACCTGTTTATATTCTAGCACTTCCCTATCCCATGGTCAAATATATCAAATCTTTAAAAAAGATGCCTCGCACATGACGGATTCAGCCATTAAATCAGCTGATCGTGTTCTCGATGTTCTCGAACTCTTATGCCGTCGCGGTAACTCTGCGTCACATTCTGAAATTGCATATACCTTAGACATTCCCAAAAGCAGCTTATCTGCCTTATTAAAAAATTTAATTAATCGTAACTACTTAGAAAAAAATCTCAGCGCCAATACCTACCACTTAGGAGCAGCATTTTTTGCTTTAAGTAAGCAAGGTAAAACAGCAAAAAACATATTAAAAATAGCTAAAATCCAGCTTGGATGGCTTACCGAAAAAACCAAAGAAGCCTCAGCCTTTTATCTCTTTAAAGGGGACCATATTGAACGAGTCCTCGGGGAAGAAGCAAGTTACCCCCTGAGTTATCGGATGACCCCAAACGTGCAATTTACCCTCTACGCAGCCGCTGCTGGTAAAGCTATTCTCAACTGTTTATCCGAATCTGAAAAAGTGACTTACTTTAAAAAAACGCCTATCAAAGCGCTTACGAACCAGACTGCAACTACTGAGGCAGCTATACGTAAAAAAATTATGGTGGATACTAAAAACAATGTCACAATCTCGTATGGCGAAAATTCTGTTGGTGTTATTGCGCTAGCAATTCCAATCTTACGGGAAGATCAAGCACCCATAGGAGCACTCAGTATCGTTGTTCCAGAGGTGCGCTTTAATGCAACTCTTGAGAAACTTTGTAGAGAATCATTAATTACAGCAGCAAAAAAAGTAGACTATGAATTACAAACAATATGAAAAAATAGGAGCCAAGCATGTCAAACAAATTGATCTATTCCGTGGTTAAATCAATCAGTGTCCTTGCTGCAATGACAGTTGCAAGTGTAGGGTTTACCCAAGATAAATACCCCTCTAAACCCATTACATTTATCATGGCGGTCGAGGCCGGGGCCGATGGAGATGTATTAGGTCGCCCACTCATGGATCGCGTCGCTCGCATACTCGGCCAACCAATTACTGTCATCAATAAGCCTGGAGCAGGTAGCTCAATTGGCTACCGAGAAATTCATCAAGCAAAACCGGATGGCTACACACTTGGCTGGGCCTCGGCAACAATAATTACAAACAAACTCCAAGGCGTATCCCCCATTGACTATAACAACTTTACCCATCTTGGAGCCTTTGCAACATTCTTTCCAATTCTTATTGGATCGAATAAAAGTAACCTAAAATTCAATACGATTCAAGAAGCGATAGCTTATTCAAAAGCGAACCCTGGCAAAGTGAATCTTGCTACCGCCGGAGTTGGCCAAAGCTGGTGGGTCGGTGCCCAAACTTTCTTAACAGGTACCAATTTAAGTATGGCAAGTATTCCTGTTACTGGAGCAGGTGCCAATGTAGCACTTCTGGTTGCCGGTGGTCATGCTGAAGTCGGCGTAGCAGGTCTTGCTTCTTCTAAAGCACTTTTGGACGGTGGACAAGTCCGCTTTTTAGCGGCACTTTCTGAAAACAGAGCTCCTCCCCCTTACGATAAACTTCCGACCGTAAAAGAACTTGGCTATCCAGTGAGCTGGGAATCAACCAATATTATTATCGGCCCAGCTGGCATGCCTAAAGATATTGCTGCCAAAATTGCCCTGGCAGTTGAACAAGCTGCAAAGGAACCAGAATTTATTAAATTTGCCCAAGAGCGGGATGCGCGACCGGACTATATCGCCCCAGAAAAAATTATTCCCACAATGGATAAGCGGCGCGAAGTGGTCAAAGAAATTATGGCCAAAGCGGGGCTCCTCAAAGAATCTAATTAATTGCTAGCACTAGCTCAGCTAGCGGCCACCTAGTGTGGCTGCTAGACCGAACTGTTTAAGAGTGTATCAGCCATCTTCTCTGCTACCATAATCGTTGGAATATTGGTATTTCCGGCCATTAAATTAGGCATTACCGAGGCGTCTATCACGCGTAAATTTTGCACTCCATAAACGCGACACTGATTGTCTACTACCGCTCCAGGGTCTGACTCAAAACCCATCCGACAACTCCCAACAGGGTGAAACATACCGGCAATATTCGACCGCACATGCTCAGCCAGGTCTTGGGGATTTTTAACTAGCGCAGACAAATCCAGTCGATCACCAGTCAAGGTGCTAAGTACAAAGTCACTGATCCCAGGTAGCAAGTTGAGTAAGGTGGCTAGGGCATTGGCTTTTCTAGCATTTTGTGGCGTGTATTCATTTAATAGGCGCAAGCGATCAGAAAAACGCACAGGAAACGGCGTCCCGCATAATGATTTAACTGACTGATCCTCTAAAATATGCACGGCTTGGGTAAAGACCATCATCATCCGTTGTAAATCGATTTCTTCACTTAAAAAATTAAACTCAATCTCGGGCGTAATCTCTGCCTGAGAACTTTTTATCTTCACATGACCCACTGATTTAGGTCTTAAAAGACATGGGGCTAAATTACCAATTTGCTGCCCCATCGCATTCCATGAAGTTTTACTCTGAATATTAATGTATAAATCACCTGGCGCAGTACCCGGTAACCTCGAAGAATACCGCATGCTTGCACTCGGATGAGTCCTTAATTCCAGAGACTGTCTGGCATGCTTCTTTAAATGAAAGCCAATAAATAAAATAGGATGATTTTGTAAATTACGGCCAACGCCCTTCCGGTTTACTAATACCGGAATTTGTAATTGTTGTAATAACTGGGCATCACCAATACCGGATCGCATTAACAAACTGGGGCTAAAAATACCCCCCCCACTGATAATAATCTCGGCTCCATAATAGTCTTCTAGGCCATTCTTCGTCTTTACGTGGACACCAACAGCCTTTGATCCTTCAAAAATAATATGCTCCACTAAGGCCTCATGAACCATCGTCAAGTTGGACCGAGTTCGAACTTGTGCAGTTAGGTAACAAAGCGCCGTTGAAGCTCTTCTCGTTGGCGTATTGCACATCGGAACAGATCCGAAACCATCTCGAAAATCACCATTCATGTCAGCAATATATGGCATATCTATGGAACCGGCATACGCACTAATTGCTTTTGTTAAAGGTTGCCACTGCGCACGCTCTAAGCGACGAATCGGTATTGGTCCCGTTTGACCATGCCACGCATTCTGAAAATTTAAATCATGTTCAAGCTTGCAGTAAAAAGGTAAAACATCTTCCCATGACCACCCTATCGCACCTTGCTTAACCCATTCAGAATAGTCCTCAGGAGTTCCACGTAATGAAACCATACCCATGATGGATCCACCACCTCCCATCACCCGACCTTGAGGAAAATTTCCCGTACCTTGATCTATTTTTTTCCAAGCAGCTTTTAAACCTGGCCAGGTATAAGATTTGTTGTAATAGGAGGTTGGGTAGCTATCTAAAATATCGGCAGGCTCCTGACCGGGCAAGGTATCCTTACCCGCCTCTATTAATAGAACTGTTTTAGCCTGGGCCGTTAGCCGAGTTGCTAATACACATCCTGCAACTCCAGCGCCAACGATGATGTAGTCATAAACTTTATGCATAATTTGTCTTTTATAATTAGTTTTTTATAGTCGAAGTCCACCATATTATGTCACCATCCTACTGCTATTTTTAAAAAATTATTATTGAAGTATTTTTATCCTGAGCGCAACAATTGTTACAATTTCTATCTTTACACTTTTTCATTTGAAGACCTATTTATGAAACCATTTAATCGCTTCTGTTTTCTATCCATGCTGTACTTGCTTAATATCGCTCTACCTAGCCATGCGCAAAACCAGTTTTCTAATCTAGGTGATGAGCAGTATCAACCCAAGTGGGGACAAAGTGGCAAGGACGTGATCTGGATTCCTACTGCAAGTGAGATGGTTACCGATATGCTCAAAATTGCAAAAGTTACTTCAAAAGACTTGGTTTATGACCTTGGTGCTGGGGATGGAAAAATCGCTATTGCCGCTGCAAAAGAATTTGGCGCTAAAGCTGTTGGAATTGAATTTAATGAAGATATGGCCAAATTAGCTCAGCGTAATGCTCAAAAAGCTGGTGTAGCTGATCTAGTCAAAATTATTCATGGGGATATTTTTGTTGAAGACTTTACTAAAGCAGACGTTGTCACACTCTACTTATTGCCTGATTTAAATCTTCAACTTCGCCCAACTTTACTCAAAATGAAGCCAGGTACTCGAATTGTTGCCCATGCCTTCAATATGGGCGAATGGGAACCTGATAAAGAGATGGACTCTCGGGCGAAAATTTACCACTGGATTGTACCGGCTGACGTGGCTGGCGAATGGCTCATTGATAAGAAAGATCCCGCCTCAAAAGTAACTCTCAATCTTGTCCAGCGCTTCCAAAAACTGGGGGGTAGCATTAGCGTCGGTAAAGATTCACATATCCTGATTAGCCCAACACTAGAAGGTAATCAACTTCGTTTTGGATACTTCGATAAAGATAAAATGTACCGCTCTATCAATGCAGTCATCGAAGGTTCGCAATTGAAAGGTGAAGAAAAAGGTGGAGTTAGCTCTTGGAACTCTTTAACTGGCGTTCGTAGATAAAGTGATCGCTTAAGCAATTCTTTGTAAACGCATCCTGACGGCAGAACTATTGCAGTAGGCATTCGTGCCTGCTGTGCTTCGCAGATTTTTCACCTCGAACGTCCAAGCTTAACCAAATCATTGTGGTGATTAAACTGCTGTCCAACCACCATCAAGCATCAATGCGCTACCAGTAATCAAACTTGACGCCTCGCTTGCTAAAAATACTATCGCCCCCATAATTTCGTCAGGCCTCCCAAGCCTACCAAGAGCAATTTTTTGTAATACCCAAGCCTTGAATTCTTGGTCAGCAAACATGACCGCTGTCATGTCCGTCTCTATAAAGGTGGGACAAATTGTATTCACTCGAATATTGGCAGGACCAAGCTCCCAAGCTAAGGATTTAGTCATCCCCTCTAGAGCGTGCTTACTCGCACAATAGAGAGTTCTTCGAGGACTACCTACTAAACCCATTTGTGAGGATACATTAATGATCGACCCAGCTTGCTGCGTTGCAAGCATTCGCTTGGTGACTTCACGAGTAACATAAAAGGCCGCCTTCACATTTAAATCAAAAACAGCATCGATGTCATCATCTGTTAATTCAATCAAAGGCATGGGACGATTCATGCCAGCATTATTCACTAATATCTGAAATGGTTCAGCTTGCTGAATTACTTGGCGCACCGCAACCGAGTCTGTAACGTCCAATTGAAGAATTGCGCAATTAAATCCAAGTTGAGAAAATTCCTCCGCCGCTAATTCTAATTTGGATAAGTCACGAGCGACTAATGTTACTGCTGCCCCAGCTTGCGCTAGGGCAAGACCAGAGGCAAAACCAATTCCACGACTACCACCCGTGACTAAAGCACGCTTACCATCTAAACGAAAATTAGGCGCACTTAGCATCATTACTCCAAAGCCGGTATGGGTTGATACCAAGGCACTTCGGAACGTTTACCATATCGCCTGACTCGAATATTTGCTTGCTCACCATGACCAGCAAAGTTCTCCATATGGCATAAACGGGAACAATATTCGCCCATTAAAGCACTCGCCTCATCGGTTAAAACGCGTTGATATGTACATGTTTTTAAAAATTTACCGACCCATAAACCACCGGTATAACGGGCATTTCGGTTTGTTGGTAAGGTATGATTCGTGCCAATTACCTTGTCCCCAAAACTCACATTTGTCCGAGGTCCTAAGAATAAGGCACCAAAATTAGTCATATTATTTAAAAAATAATCTGGATCTTTAGTCATCACTTGCACATGCTCAAAAGCCAACTCATCCGCTTTGTGTAACATTTCTTCATAAGTGTCACAAACAATAACCTCACCATAAGTAGCCCAACTCTCTTTTGCAATATGCGCTGTTGGCAATATCGTTAATTGCCGCTCAACCTCTTGCATGGTCGCTTTTGCTAGAGACTCACTGTTGGTTAATAAGATAGCTGGGGATGTCGGACCATGCTCGGCTTGTCCTAGTAAGTCGACTGCGCAAATTTCTGCATCCACTGTTTCATCAGCAATAATCAGGGTTTCAGTTGGACCTGCAAAGAGATCAATCCCAACTCGGCCATACAATTGTCTTTTAGCTTCTGCTACGTATTGATTGCCTGGTCCTACTAGCATATCAACTGGCGCAATACTCGGAGTGCCAACAGCCATCGCTACAACCGCTTGAATACCACCTAAAACATAAATCTCATCTGCCCCAGCCATTGACATCGCCGTCACAATGGCGGGATGGGGTGTCCCTTGATATGGTGGCGCAGTCGATATTACTCGCTTCACACCCGCAACCTTTGCCGTTAAAACACTCATATGAGCCGAAGCTAAAAGTGGATATTTACCCCCTGGAATATAGCAGCCAACAGCATTAACAGGGATATGCTTATGCCCAAGCACGACTCCTGGATAGGTTTCTACTTCAACATCTTGCATCGAGTTGCGTTGAATTTGTGCAAAATTTCGGACTTGCTTTTGGGCAAAGGTGATGTCTGCAATCTCTCGCTCTGATAAGGCTTTACGCGCTTTTTCAATGTCTGCCTGCGATAACCGAAAATCCACCGGATCCCAATTATCAAATTTTTTACTATATTCAACTACCGCACTATCGCCTCGGGATTCAATATCTTGAATGATATTTTCGACGGTTGTTTTCACCTTCGCGTCATCCTGGGCCTTGATACCAACGTCTTTACCACGCTTTAAATACCGAATCATCTCATCTCCTTGTGCCTACTAATCTTACTATCCTAACAAATTTAAAAACGATGCCCACCGGCATTGTAAGCTTCTATGATAATCAAATTCCTCAATAAACTGTATTTACTGCTAAATTAAGTCAATTTGATTGACTAAGCAAGAAATAGCTAGTAGAAATGGTCTAAAAATACAATCCATGGAGGCTATATGTACAAAAATCTTCGACTCCCATTTAGTGCATGTAATCTATTCACGCCTCATTTATTTTTAAATCGACTTACGAGCCCCCTCTGTAAACTTCTTCAAACTGGGCTACCCTTACTCATATTTTCAACATCTTTTTTTCTATCGCCCATGCGCAACCATATCCGAGTCGGCCAATTAAAATCATTATTCCATTTCCCCCAGGCGGCCCTACTGACTTATTTGGCAGGCAATATGCGCAGTCCATGTCAATCGCACTGAATAATCCCGTAGTGGCTGAAAATAAAGGTGGAGCGGCAGGCGCAATTGGTTCCGCAGAAGTAAAACGTAGTAAACCAGATGGCTATACGCTCTTGTTTGGAACCATTTCTACCCATGGTCTATACAACCTTTTAAATAGTAAGCCACAGTACGATGCAGTAAAAGATTTTAGTCACGTCGCAATGATCGGCGAAGCACCTGTGGGTTTTGCGGTTCACCCATCGATGCCCAATACGCTGAAAGAATTTGTCCAACTCGTCCGAAGTAACCCTACTAAATACCAATATGGCTCAGCAGGCGAAGGAACTTTCCTTCATATAGCTGGGGAACAACTCAAGTTGGCTAATGGAAATCTGCCTATCCAACATATCCCCTATCGGGGTAGCGGCCAGTCCTTACCTGCTCTGATGGCCGGCGAAGTCAGTATGACTGCAGATACATTAAGTGTTTTAATTCATCAACATCGCGCTGGCAAAATACGTATCCTTGGACTTGGCTCAAGTAAGCGCTTTTTGATTGCCCCAGATATTCCAACAGTGAATGAAGCTCTCGGTTTAAAGAATTTTGAAACAATGGCTTGGTATGTCATCATGGCACCCATAGGGCTACCCAGCAATATAATGACTGAACTAACTATTGCATCAAATAAAGCCCTCTCCGATCCGGTAATGATCGAAAAACTCAATTCTTTATCAATTCAACCAACGGTTGACATAACCGATACGAAAGCAACGGACTTCATTAAACATGAAATCAATAAATTAACGCCACTGATCCAAGCCTTAAGCATTAAATTGGCTGAATAACTTTATAAATATTCTTTAAAAAAAGCTTTCATATGTCCAATAACCACCAAAAAAGTCTTTGGGTTGCGTGGCTCATACACATCGACATGATTAGCCTTTGGTAAGACGATCAGTCTTTTAGGCTCTTGAGCATGATCGTAAAAGCTTTGCGCTTCAGACAGGGGAACCATCGTATCGCGCTCTGCATGAATAAATAAACAAGCTCTTGGGGCAATTAAACTGGCCTTTTCTTCTGGCACAAAGACAGTCCCTAAATCATAACTTTCCATCGGATATCCCTCTGGATATCCTTCTGCTGTTTTATACATCGTATCAATAGCATCTCGCTCGGCTCTTCCCGAGGGCACTAAAGTGCCATAGGGTACACGCTTAGACTGACCAGTCATCACTCGACGAATCCGATCTTCTTTTAATTCATCCTCCCAGTCTAACCACTCTCCATAAGTTCTTTTTGATCGAAAGGATCGCCCAACATTTGCTGGTGAACCAACCGACACGACACATTTAAAGTCAGTTGACTGGGCAGCAGCTTGGATCGCAATAGTGCCCCCAAAACTAGTTCCATATAAAGCAATTCGCTGCGGATCAACTTCGGCGCGTTGCTGGAGATAAATCAAAGCACTCATCGTGTCCGCAACCTGCTCCCACGGATTATTGCGTAAACGAATCCCCTCACTGTCACCAAAGCCGCGATGAAAAAAATCTAGCGTGTTGTACCCAGCCTGAGTTAACTCACGAACGTAACTTGGCATATAAATATCTTTTCGGCCAGAGTACCCATGCAAACAAATAATCGTAGGTGATCTCTGACCTCTTTTTGCATTGACAGCGGCGGTAAAGCGCCCAGACAACCGAAGACCATCACTATAAAAATAAACCGACTCCGAGCTGTCCAGCTGCTTGGCTAGCTTGGGCTTTGTTTTCGATGAGTTAAGGACCAAAGTCGTAGGTACTTTTTTCATTTTTTAAGTTATTGCTTCTCAAATCCCGGATCAAAGAAGCCCTTCTCCATCTTGCCATCAACTGGACTACCATGTATGCCATGCGATAAATCTTTCACAGCTAAAAACACCACATCGCCGTCTTGCGTGGCAACTGTAGAGTGCACAATATTTGCTGGAAAATACAATAGTGTGCCAGGCCCACAAAGCTGTTCTGGCTGATCTCCAACTTGCACTCGTAATGTCCCCTGAACAATATAATTCCACTGCTCATTGGGATGTGTGTGTGGTTTAGCGCCAGTTCCTTTAGCTTTCGTAACTAAGGCCACTTGCATTCTTTCACCCTCAACAACTGGGCCAAATGCCGTTGAGTACCCAATACCCGCATCAATTCCGGCTAACTGGGACATCGGAAATATATATTTACCATCGCCAGCTTTTAAAGCGCCAGCTGTTTTGGTATTGTCTGTTGCCTGTATTACAGATTGCATCGCACTTCTCCTTATTTAATCGATTTTTGCGCCAGAATCCTTAACAATTTTGGCAAACTTAATGTATTCACTCCGGACTATTTTTCCAAATTCTGCCGATGTATTCCCAACTGGATCCGCTCCTTCTCGAATAAATCGCTCTGCAACTTCGGGGTGCTTAATGACTTTTACCGCTTCACGATGAATCCGGTCCACGATTTCTTGCGGAGTATTCGCTGGTACAAACAATCCAAACCAAGTATTTATATCAAAGCCGGCTAAACCTGACTCAGCTAAAGTCGGCGTTTCAGGACTTGCTAGGGAACGATTCAAGGTGGTTACAGCGATAGCCTTCAGACGATTTGATTTTACTAGAGGTAAAACTGCCACAATTGGTGCAAATGCTATTTGTACCTCGCCAGCGACAGCCGCATTGATAGCAGGCCCAGCGCCTTTATAGGGGACATGGGTTAATTTAAGGTTTGTTGCCCCATTAAACATCTCTCCAGCTAAATGACTCCCAGCACCATTACCTGAGGAAGAAAAGTTGAGATCACCTGGCTTTGCCTTGGCATAAGCAATCAACTCTTTGACATTATTGGCTGGAATACTTGGATGCACAACCATCATAAAAGGCATTTGGGCCACCATCGTTACTGGCACCATATCTTTTAATGTGTCGTAATTCAGTTTTTTATATAAGTGAGGGGCAATCACCGTTAAGGTGGATTGTGCTAATAAAATTGTGTAACCATTTGGTGGAGACTTGGTCATTAATTCTGCCGCGATCGTCCCTGACGCCCCAGCACGATTTTCAATCACAATACTTTGACCAAAGGCCTCTGTTAAACGATTACTCATCGTGCGTGCAATAAAATCAGCTCCGCCACCAGGGGCTGCAGGTACTAGTATTTTTATAGGCTTGTCTGGATACTCATTAGCCAAAGCCCCACCAAAAGTATGCATCAATACCAGACAAAATCCTAAAATACCTGTGAAAGAACTAGACCTCATTGATGCACTCTCCTAATTATTTGTTCTAATCCCAGTGCATGAAGCTGACAATCAGTTCTCGTGCACTACCTAACTAAGCCAAAACCTAATCTTAAAATTGAAACGTTCAAGACTATCTTATCCTAATCTATTCGCCTTTGATTCGATTCTCACGTATCAATTTACTATATCGACTATTTTCAGCCGCTAGAAAGGCGCGATATTCCTCCACGGTTGAATTCTGGGCTTCAAATCCCATCTCTGAAAAACGTCGAATAATCTCCGGATCTAACATCACCTTACGAATGCTAGTCGCTAAATCTTGCACAACCTCTTTAGAGGCACCAGCTGGTAAAAATACACCCCATGAGTTTACCGCTACAAAATTCGTTAAACCACTCTCGACAAATGTCGGGACATCTGGCAATAATGGAAATCTTTTCGGGGTAGTTACTGCTAAAGCACGTAACTTTCCCGACTTGATGAATGACATCACGGGTGCAGCGTCTGTAAACTGAAACTGAATCTGTCCTGCAGCCAAGTCATTAATCGCAGCAATTCCACCCTTGTAAGGCACGTGCACAGTCTGTATCCCAGCAAAACTATTAAACATCTCGGCCCCTAAATGCGCCGCAGTTCCAACTCCGCCCGAACCAAAATTAATCCCACCTAATTGATTTTTTGCTGCCGCAATGAGATCTGCAACAGTGCGATACGGGGCTGCTGCATTAACCATCAAAATACTCGGTCCAGTGGCAATTAAGGCAACTGGTGTAAAGTCCCTAGCCATGTCATATGGAACCTTTGAGAGTAATGGAGAAACAATGGTTGAACCCTGTGCTCCAAATAAAAAAGTATAGCCATCTGCTGGCTGACTTGCTGCATAAACCATCCCAATCGAACCAGCAGCACCTGCACGGTTTTCGACTACGACAGTTTGCTTCCACAAATCTCCAAGTTTTTGCGCCAGAATCCGCGCCATAATATCTGAGCTTCCTCCAGCAGGATTAGTCACCACAACCTTCACTGACTTCTGCGGATAAACCTGGGCAACTGACCAGAGCGGCATGATCAGTAGGATATAAAAACTGATCAACTGCAGAGTGCGAAAAAAATTAGCGCAAGGCATGAGTCTCATAAATCTTCCTTATTTAAGGTTAATAATATTCTGCACCATTGTACGTAATTCTCTACATAGTGACTATTACTTCTTATTAGGGCCTTTTAGTCAATTACAATGTAATTCGGAAGTCACCCTAGGGCAGTGCTCTAGTAATTTGTAATGGTTACCCGCCAAATGATATCAAGAATATTTTTTAAAGTTATTGAATGAACTCTTACACTTCTGAATATCTAGCTATCAACAATTAATGTGTATATTAGAGCTTTATAGATCCTTATCGTGCAGAAAAACTCTCTATTCAGTCAATTCAATTTCCCTCCTGAGTTTTTAGCAGGTATACAAGCCATGCTAGAGCTCAGTGTTGGATTATTTGCATGGTCCGTTGTCACTAATCTGGCGATTCTCAAAATGGGGTTAGGCCCATGGGAGACAGTCGGTATGACGACGATGATTTATGCAGGGTCCTCGCAAATTGCAGTTCTACCGCTTATTTTTGCAGAGTATCCTTTTTGGACGATTTGGATTACAGCGCTGATTATCAATATTCGCTTTTTATTATTTAGCGCCTCTTTACAACCACATTTTAAACATCTACCGATACATCAACGCATGACCTTAGGGTACTTTAATGGCGATATGAGCTATGTGCGTTTTATTGCAAAATACCCCCAGCCATCACCTCTCCATAATAAACAAGATGTGTTGAATTTTTTTCTAGGGGCTTCGCTGACAAATTGGGTCGTTTGGCAAAGTGGCTTAGTTGTCGCCGTGGTATTTGGTAGCCAAATACCTAATTCTTGGGGCCTTGAATTTGCCGGAACTTTAGCACTCGTGACTCTGATCATCCCATCTATCAAATCTCCAACCGCTATTCTTTCAGCACTTGCCGCTATAGCGACGTGTATCCTAACAATTAATTTACCCTATCGCTTAGCAATTATTTGCTCTGTTATTGCCGGCATAATCACTGCGATGGTATCAGACAAAGTACTCAAAAAAGGCTCTCAATGAACGAATTTCATATGTGGCTTGCATTTATCGGGCTAGGTATCGTTACTTTGTGTACTAGAAGCTTTTTTTTGCTACTTGGGGCGCGCTTTCAGTTACCAGCAAGTGTTCAAGAATATCTAAAATATGCCCCTATAGCAGCATTAATTGCGATAGTTATTCCAGAAGTATTTTATATCCGCGATCCAACTACTACTCTCTATACATTCCAATGGCAATGGCCGCAACTCATAGCGACGATAAGTGCGGTATTGACTTGCGTAATTACAAAAAGTGTCTTAATTACTATTTTTGGGGGAATCGCCGTTTATTCGTTACTCAAGATCTTTTTACCGGTCATTTAATCAGCTAGTTTTCGTTTGACTTCAAAACTAAGCTCCAACTGGTTTACCATCCTCTCGCCAAATCGCAATCGTCGCTGATCTAGGACGTGAAAACTTTTCTTGATCAGGCCAAGTGCTTACCGCCTTTGGACTCTTTGGATCACTTCGCTCACTAGCAGTCTCACCTGGATGCTGAATGTTAATAAACATCGTCTTGTAATCAGATGTCATATCAACGCCAGTAATCTCACAACCATTTGGCCCAATTAAAAAGCGACGAAACTCTTTTGTCACAGGGTCTGCAGCAAACATCATATTATTGGTAATGCCAGTGTATGGACCTTTACCTAATGTGCTCGTAGATATATCGGTTTGCGTCCATAAAATTCCTCGCTTATCAAACCACAAACCATCTGGAGAGCCAAATACATCTCCACGAATATTGCCTTGTAAGTTTTCTTGAGAGCTTTTAGGATCGCCAGCTAAAGTAAATATCTCCCAATAGAAATTTTTACTAGCCGCGTCAAAATCTTGTGGACGCCACCTAACGATATGCCCGAAAGAATTTTTAGCTCTTGGATTGGCATCATCTACCGGAAAACGATCACCACGTAGTGCATTATTAGTTAAAGCTACATATACTTCTTTTGTTTTAGGATGAACAGTAACCCACTCCGCTCGATCCATCGGCGTAGCCTTCACAAAATCAGCCGCTAAGCGCGCATTAATAAGGATATACGCTTGATCTTCAAAACCATTTTCTTTAGTTAAGCCATCTTGGCCGTGCACTAGCGCAACCCAAGTTCCACTACCTTCTTTACCGAACTGAGCCACAAACAAAGTACCTTCATCTAATAATTGTGCATTATGTTCGGCATTGCCCGGCAGGTACTTCTTTTTACTAACATAGCGGTAAACATATTCTCCTGCTTGATCATCACCCATATACACAACTACCCGACCATCCTTTGCAATAGTCACTTCAGCCCCTTCGTGCTTAAAGCGACCCAGCGCAGTTCGCTTAGTCGGTGCAGCATGGGGGTTTCGCGGGTCGATTTCTACTACCCAGCCAAAACGATTTGGCTCGTTAGGCGTCTTATCCACATTAAACCGCTCATCAAATTCTTGCCAACGATATCCAAAGCCTTTGTTATTAATACCAATTCGAGCTTCTTCTTTGGTAGGCTCACCTGTTTTAACAAAATAGCCATTAATATTTTCTTCACAAGTTAAGTAAGTACCCCATGGAGTTACTCCATTTGCACAGTTATTTAAAGTGCCTAAAATCAATTGTCCTTGTGGGTCTGCGGCAGTTTTCATGAGGGCGTGGCCAGCGGCTGGGCCACTTACACGACATGGGCTATAGCCCGTAACTCTTCTAGCATAAGGCCCATCAACCACCTCCCACATGCCAGTAGAACTCTTTTGAATGTGCGCAACTGTCACGCCATGGGCGGCTTGACTCTTGGTAACTTGCTCTTTACCCCAAACCCGCATCCCCTCAGGATGAAGTAAGCCGTCATCCGTATACTCGTGATTAACTACCCACAAGCCCTTAGTTTTGGAGTTAGCGTCTTCGAAAAAAGCACAGCCATCATGATGCATGCCAAATTGCATTGCTTGCTTTTGCGCTGATTCATTCACATCATACGAAATGTGCGGGAATTTGCCATTGATAGGATCTCCCCAGGCTGCTACTACTGACCAGCGATATCCCATTGGCAAGGAAATATTATCCCTAGACTGGGACATTGGCACTGATTCAAACGTAAATGCCTTAGTCAAACCACCCCAGGCTACAGGCTTTTTTGATTGCGCAAGTAAGTCACTTGGCACAGAAAATAAGCCTAGCAAGCCAACCGACGTCGATAAAAAAGTTCTTCGCGAGGGGCTAATCGAGAGAATATGATCCTCGTTATGCCTGGAATTAACGATAACGTGATCAAATTCATTCATAATGCATTGCTCCAATAAAAAGATAATTCCTTATGCTAAGGTAATTGTGTGTCAAATTGGTTACAGTGCTCTTAAGTTTGGGCCTTGAATAGAAAGTATTTATTTCTGGATGGCAAAAGAATATGTCTCGCGTATGGCTTCTTCTGTTGAAATACTCTCTGGAGTCATGCCTGCTGGTAGCAAAATAACGCCGTCCTCATCAGCCACTACAAAGCACCCAGGAGAAAAGCTGACGCCACCAAATGAGACCGGGATATTAGCTTTACCAATTCCTAAACGCGAACCCCTGCAAGGAATTGCTCCTAGTGCTTTAACGCCAATTGGCAGTGCATCGATAATTGCCACATCTCGAATCGCGCCATAAATAATCAATCCGGCCCACTCGTTTTGAATTGCCAAGCCAGCCATCACGTCACCAAAAACGGCATGCTCTAAAATCCCCGCATTATCGACCACGAGGACCATTCCGCGACCGGGCAAATTCACTGCCTCTCTCATTTTTGTGATATCACCATCACATTGAACTGTTTTAATCTCTCCATAAAAGGATCGAATCTGACCAAAACTTCGAAGTGGGGTCTTACAGACCACAATCTCTGCACAGGCATCACAGAGGTCTGAGGTTTTCTTCATAGTTGATATTGCCATTTTTAAAACTCTCTTTCTATATCATCTCAGATTTAATTCCAGATTCTTTGA
>CALPOM020000009.1 GCA_943325205.2 Thermoflexus hugenholtzii JAD2
ATACCGAGCATATTCGGATCATTGCCTTACCAAATTTTGAAAAGATGGCTTGGGGTGCTTTAGCGTGTATCCAAGAACATATTGCTCAGGATCGCCGGCGCATTGCTTTGGTGGCTCAAGATCGCTTAGTCGCACGACGCGTACGGGCTTTATTAAATCGCCTAGGAAGCGCCGTTGTGGTGCAGGATCAGACGGGCTGGAAGCTATCGACTACAGGTGCTGCAGCAGCGGTACAGAGTTGGCTAGAGATTGCGAGTGCCAGAGAGGGGCCTGATCTTCATCAACTACTCGGATTTGTCAAGAACCCTTTACTTGACTGGTCGGTGTTATGGCAAAACCTAAAAAAAGATTCCGTTGATTTTGAGCAAGTATGTTGGTTTATTGAAAAGACAATTTTGGAGCGACGTTTTATCCCAAATTGGCAATCATTATTAGAAATATTTCATCACCTAGAAACTCAGCACGAGCCATTTGATGAACTAGCAACAGGCTTTTCTGGCCACCAAAATAATACGCAATTAAGTATTCAATTACTTCAAAACATACAGGAACTTGCCCAAGCTTGGCAAGGAGGTTTTAAGACTGGTAAAGACTGGGCACTGCTTTTACAAGAACAATTACAACACCTTGGTATGACGAGGAACCTGACTTCTGATGCGGCGGGTCTGGACACGATGCAGGCTTTGCAAGAGATGCAACGCATGCAAACAGAGCCAATATCTGGTAGTTCTTGGTTTAGTCTTTTTGATCAGTGGATGGAAGAGTCCTCTTACTTAGAGCAAAGTCCAATAGGCTATATACAAGTCTCAATCATTCCATTAGCAGCGACTAGATTACAGGTTTACGACGCGGTAGTTATGGTTGGGTGTGATGATCGACAATTACCGAACTTAACGGATCATGGCTTGATTTTTTCGAAGGCTATGGTCGCGAGTTTAGGATTAGCTACGATGGAGGATCAGTATCAACAATATGCCAGAGACTTATCGGCCTTAATACAGGCCCACCCTCATACCGATTTTTTATGGCAAGAGTGGCAACAGGCCCAAGAAAGAAACCGCTGTGCAGGATGGCTAACAAGGCTGCAATTTGAGCTTGGGCATTTGGCCAATAAAAAAATTACCTTGCCACAAAGTAGCACTTTACTTGGTGGGCAGACCACTTCGAAGGCTTCTTTACAAATAGGGGATGCGCTATTTCCACAAAGAATCAGCCCAAGTTCTTATAAAACTTTACGAGAGTGTCCATACCGTTTTTATGCGACTCGACTACTCGGATTATGGGCGCCATCTGCCTTACAGTCCTCTTCTGAATTTGGCATGGTCGGTAACGTACTGCATGCTATCCTGGCGCGGTTCTATCGCCAATTAAAAATCCAAGACGCTAGTAATTTGCAGGCAGATCAAGCCGAGTATGATCGGCCACAATGGATGCACCAACAGTTGCATCGAATTTCAAATCAACAATGGCAACCTTTAATTGAATATGATGGAAAGTTATTGGGTATGCGTCAGGAGTGGTTGGACCAAATCCCGCATTGGATTGATTGGCAAATTGAGCAAGAAGCAAATGGTTGGGCATTTGCTAGTGCTGAGGTGCCGGTTACCTTTCAGCTTGATTTAGTGGATGGTACGCAATTAGAAATTGCTGGTCGTGCAGATCGTTTTGATACCCATGCCAGTTTAGGAATGGCTCGCGTGATTGATTATAAATTTCAGGCCATCAAGAAAATTATTGAT
Organism: Thermoflexus hugenholtzii JAD2; assembly: GCA_943325205.2. GTDB lineage: Bacteria > Pseudomonadota > Gammaproteobacteria > Burkholderiales > Burkholderiaceae > Polynucleobacter. The sequence goes on from CALPOM020000009.1 coordinate 1,740, forward strand.
AAAGAACGCTTTATTGAAGATGATCCCCAACTACTGATTTATGCTCGGGGAGCAAACGGCACTAGTGTCGTGCATGGTCAACCAATTACGATTGGGGCGTGGTGCTCGCTCAAATCCCTAGATAATCTCGAGCGGGTGCGCGATATAGCAATTAACGCGGAGGTGATAGCGCATTTAACAGACCAAATGCAAGAGGATTTAGGTGCAATATGGCGCGGTGCGCCGATGCCTGCCAGTGGTCCTGAGCAGGTGTGTCGCTATTGTGATGTGCGAGGAATTTGTCGAAAAGGGATGTGGATTGAGCGCTAATGATTTGATCGATAAGGCTTGTGATCCACGCTTATCATGCGTGATCGAAGCTTGTGCGGGGAGTGGTAAGACATGGCTATTGATTTCAAGAATTTTTCGTTTATTACTTGATGGGGTGGCACCTAACGAGATTTTGGCGATTACTTTCACGCGTAAAGCTGCCCAAGAAATGCGTGAGCGACTTGAGTCAGTATTAAAAGAATTTGCCCAAAGTGATGATGAAAAAATCATTAAAGATTTAAAAGCACGGGGTTTATCAAATGACGAGGCGCAATTAAAAGTGAGAGCGGCGCGCGGTTTATTTGAGCAGGTGTTGTCGCATCCACAGCCAGTTGTTATTGATACATTTCATGGCTGGTTTAGTCGCCTTTGTCAGGCTGCACCAATTGGCTCGGGGGTATCTGTAGGCAATGTGATGCGAGAAGATGGGCAACGCTTAATTAGTGAAACGATGGCCAATTGGTGGGCTCAGCTAGGGCAAGGTAAGGGGAAATTTGCTGTTTTACAAGAACATTATTTGGCCTTATTAAAAACACGTTCAGTCCATGCTGTAAATAACTTATTGATGGGTAAGTCGAGTATTTTGTATCAGGTGGCAGCTTGGAGTGAGTTTGTGGGGCGATCAGAACAGTTGGGCGGGGACCCCCTGGCCAGAATTGCTGGAGGATTATCTTTAGCGACCCAAGAAAATCCAATTTTTAGGGCTTTAAATACGCAAGGACTGCAATGGCAGGATTTGGAATTAGCCGCTAGTTGGATTGGCCAAAGTGATGGTCCTCATGATATTCAATTTGCTAAAGATTTAAAAAGTGTTCTAGAGATTGCCCATGATTTTGATCACTCTGAGCAGTTGTGTGATTTATTAAGAAAGGCTTTTTTTACGCAGTCAAATACGCCCAAGGTTCATTGCCAAAAGTCTTCGACTAAATTACAGCAAATATTGAAAAATGCCCACCGGCCTGATTTGATTGAATGGATACCAGCCATTTTGCAAGAATGGATAGCGGTAATTGTGGAATGGATAGAATGGCAAAAGGCGCATCAATCCTTGCGCTTGAATCAAGCTTGGCTTCCACTTGCGCAGTCGATGTCTGAACATTTTATTCTTGCCAAACAACAGTTAAGGGTACAAGACTTTAGTGATTTGGAGTGGCATGCGCATCGTTTGATGTCAAAAGACGAGACAGCGGCATATTTACAGGCTCGCTTGGATGCTAAATATAAGCATATTTTAATTGATGAGTTTCAGGATACGAATCCTTTGCAGTGGCAGATCTTAAAATCGTGGTTAGGTGCTTATTCTGTGGGGGATTTAAAGCCTTCAATTTTTGTAGTGGGTGATCCCAAGCAGTCCATATATCGATTTCGAAGAGCAGACGCGCGTTTGTTTGCAGAAGTTCAAAAATATTTAGAAATAGAATTTGGGGCTATTCACATTCGGCATAACGAGACACGCAGAAACCCCCCGGGCGTTATGAATCAGATCAACAAAGTTTTTTTGAGCGTCCGTGAACTCCTTCCAGATTACCCGTTTTTTGAGCATCAAACCGTTTGGCAAAATCAACAAGGTGGCGTTGATGGAGGTTTAGCTTTTTGTTTGCCATTAACGATGAAAAATGCCGTCCCTGAGATTTTGCCCAATCGTCAGGCATTAATTACGCCGATGTACGACCTGACTCAGACCTCTACTGGATTACAAAGTTATCAAGAGGCTCTCCAGGTTGGGCGTTTGATTCAACATTGGTTAAAGCATGAACACGTGATCGATCGCAATGCGCAGGGCAGTTTTTTACGCCGTCCGGTGCCGAGTGACTTTTTAATTTTGATGCGTTCTAAAACGCATATTCGACAGATTGAGCGGGCTTTCCTAGATTTGCAGTTACCGTGTCAAAGTCCTCGTAAAGGTGGCTTATTAAAGACTTTAGAGGCGGCTGATATTCAAGCACTTTTAAATTTTCTATTGATGCCTAGTAACCAGTTGGCTTTGGCTCATGTATTGCGAAGTCCGATATTTCAATGCGCCGAGGTTGACTTAGAGTACTTAGCTAGGGAGCAAACTGGACAAACTTGGTGGCAAAAGCTACAAGTTGCACCTTCGAGGTGCTTACAAAATGCTGCAAAACTATTACAGGATTGGTTGGCTTTAGCTGGCAGGTTGCCTGTGCATGATTTATTAGATCGAATCTATGCTCAGGGGCGGGTTATGGAAGTGTATGCAGCCACCGCCCCACCTTTGATGCGTGCAAAGGTACTAGCTAATTTAGAGGCTTTTCTCCATTTGGCTTTGGATATCCATGGCGGGCGTTATCCATCCTTGAGTCGGATGATTGATGAATTGGCGCGACTAAATCAGGGCGATGATGAAGAGAGTCCAGATGAAGGGGAATCCAATACACTGGAATTAGAAGGTGTTGAAGAAGAGATCTTTGATGAGCAAGATCAGGGTGTGATACGGATCATGTCCATTCATGCAGCCAAGGGCTTGGAGGCGCCCTTTGTTTTTTTAATGAATGCCAACAGCGTCAATCGCAAGCAAGATTCAATTGGTGTCATGGTGGACTGGCCGCCTGCAAGTCCTTCACCTAACCTAGTCTGTGCTTATGATCAGTCGATTGCTCAGGGTGGTATTGCGAGTGCCTTAGCGGAAGAAAAAAAGATTGCTGAGTTAGAAAAATGGAATGTATTGTATGTGGCGATGACTCGGGCTAAACAATACTTTGTAGCATCGGGAAGTGCTTTGAGTATTACCCCTAAAAACTTAACCGGCATAAATGATCAGTCTTGGTACGCTCATTTGATTGCTAGTGGTATGCCAATTCGAGCATTAGACGATTTACCATTGTCTAAAACGAGTGGTTTACCGATGATTGATTCCAGTTTAAATGATAATTCTGAGTCGAATTCAGTGAATTACCCACATATTGAAAAACTGCCTGAGTCATTTGGTTTGACTGCTATGACTAAAAGTCATGATGACAGGGATTTAGAGTTGCCAAGTGATTTTGAAGATGTCTGGGAATTGACTACTCTAGATCAAGAATTCGCACGCGAGTTAGGTGTGGCTATCCATTTAATTTTGGAGAGGTATGCTCCATCTGTTCGCGAGCAGGACCATGACTCTGTCGTATTGCCCAGCGAGAGTTCTTTGGGGCAGTGGTTAGGAATAGGGCCTGAATATGCCCCTTTTGCGCGTGAGTCTGCACAAGCGATCTTTAATTCACGTCATCTACAGGGATTTTTTCGAGGACCAGATTTGTTAGATGCTTGGGATGAAGTGGATTTATTTAATCAATCGGGTGAGCGCTTTCGTGTGGACCGAATTGTAGAATTAACCGACCGATTGATTATTCTTGACTATAAATTGCATATACCTTCGCCGTCTGAACCAAGTTTTCTGAAGTATCGTGCGCAATTAAGCAATTATCGACAATTACTGGGTGGGTTAAGAGTCGATAAACCGATTCAGAGTTTTTTAGTTGATCGGTTCGGTGACGTCCAAGAGATAACGGAATAGTTTTTAATATCTAGGAATTAAATGCAGAGTTATGAAATAAGTAATTAAATACTGATTCAAAGCAAGTGATTTGGCGAGCGAGAGGGTGGAATGTTGAGGATTTGGCATCAAAACAGAAGTAGACGAGCCTTACCCCCGGCACTGCTGGGAGATGGGTTTGGCTGCTTCGTTCCCGACCTGACCAGATTGCCAAGCCAACATGCGGGGAGGCCCGTCTTCCACTATTGTAACCCGATGATTGTTAGAATATGACTTATGTCTGATACTGCACTTTTTGATCATTTACCTATTCCCACCTCAGGTGGCCTAGCCTTGGCTCGTAAATGGCGCCCTAAAGACTTTAAAACTCTGGTAGGCCAAGATCATGTTGTAACAGCACTCAGCCATGCCTTAGACCAAAACCGCTTGCACCATGCTTGGTTATTTACTGGCACAAGGGGTGTTGGCAAGACCACGATTGCGCGAATTTTAGCTAAATCCCTCAACTGTACTGGGTTACCGGATCATCCCATATCTGCGCCAACTTCGACCCCTTGTGGACAATGCGTAGCTTGTCAAGAAATTGATGCTGGCCGATTTGTAGATTATGTTGAGATGGATGCGGCTAGCAATCGGGGTATTGCTGATATGTTGTCTTTATTAGAAAAAGCCGTATATGGACCAACTAGTGGTCGCTACAAGGTGTTCATGATTGATGAAGTGCATATGCTGACCAATTTTGCATTTAATGCGATGCTAAAGACTTTGGAAGAACCGCCGGCGCACATGAAGTTTATTTTAGCGACGACGGATCCGCAAAAGATTCCAGTGACAGTTTTATCAAGATGTTTACAGTTTAATTTGAAGCAAATGCCATCTCCTTTAATCGTTTCGCACTTACAAAATATCCTAAAAGAGGAGGCTGTCTTTGCTGCGCAGAACGCCCTAAAGGTTATTGCCAAAGCTGCCCGGGGTTCAATGCGTGACGCTTTATCCTTAACTGATCAGGCAATCGCTTTTGCTAGTGGTCAGATTACTGAGGAGGCTGTTCGGCAGATGCTAGGCAGTTTAGATGACGCGTATTTAGTTCGGATCTTAGATGCCATCCACCACCGTAATGGTGAGGAATTATTAGCTGTTTCGCAAGAGATGGGTTTGATGAGCATGTCTTTTTCGATTGCCTTACAAGATTTAGCATCCATCTTACAAAAGATTGCCATGGCCCAAGTTATTCCGGGTTCGATTTTGCCCGAATGGCCTGAGGCCGAGGCAGTTGAGCGTTTAGCCGGCCAGTTCTCAAAAGAAGAGGTTCAGCTTTATTATCAAATTGCAATTACAAGTCGGGCTGACCTTGGCTTAGCTCCTGAGGAGGAGGTCGGTTTTATGATGTGTTTGTTGCGGATGCTGGCTTTTCAGATAGACGATGGCCAGCCCCCGGTGGGGCCTGTTGTACGCCCACATTCCGGATCTAAGCCGCCCTCAGATCAGTCGTTGGTTCGTGGGGCAGAGCACATGCCAAGAGTAGTTAAGTCAGAAGAGCTTTTACCAAAACATCACTTAGATCAGAAGCAATCATCCACTGAATTGGGTGAACTACTCATAGAGCCTAAGGATTGGCAAGTTTTAGTAAAAAAACTACGATTAAAGGGTTTGGTAGAGCAAGCAGCTTTACAAACTGCATTAATTTCCTGGGTAGATCGTGGTCAGGCGATTCAGATCAAATTAAGTAGCAGTGTGCCGCAGATGGCCACGCCGGTGGTTTTACAAAAGCTTTCTGAAGCATTACAAGCTGAGCTCGGTAAAGCAGTTCATATTTTGTTAGAGGCGCAATCGCAGAACTTAGAGCATACCGTTGCCAAGTTAGATGCCAAGGATCAGGAAACTGCGCAATTACAGATTGAGCGGGAGTTGGATGTGGATCCTTTTTTAGAACAACTTAAGAAAGAGTTAGGTGTGAAGGTGGTCGCTGGCTCTATACGCTCAGTTTTAAGTTCTAATCCATGAGATTTGATGAACTATTATTTTAATGACAGGAAGGGTATCGTATGATGAAAGGTCAGATTGCTGGATTGATGAAACAAGCTCAGCAAATGCAGGAAAAAATGAAGAAAGCCCAAGAAGAGTTGGCCAATTTAGAAGTGCATGGTCAAGCCGCAAATGGGATGGTCCAAGTAACTATATCTGGGAAGCATGAAGTCAAACGGGTCAAGATAGACCCTGCGGCGATGGATGATCGCGAAATGTTAGAAGATTTGCTAGTGACTGCTTTTGCAGATGCACACAAGCAAGTTGAAGTCGCAGAGCAGAGTCGAATGGCAGGTGCGACGGCAGGGATGCCTATGCCTGCTGGCTTTAAGTTGCCTTTTTAATTTGCATGAAATTTAATGATCAGCCGATTGATGATACACAAGATGCTTTACAGCGATTGATTTTGGCCTTAAAAATCTTGCCTGGGATTGGGCCAAAGTCTGCTCAGAGAATGGCTTACTATTTATTACAACATGATCGTGCGGGAGCTTTATCACTTGGACAATCTTTACAATCTGCGATAGAAGTGATTGGGCATTGTTCGCGTTGTAATTCTTTTTCGGAGCATGCAGTTTGTAAGACCTGTTTAGATAGCCGTCGGGATTCGAAGATTTTATGTATTGTAGAAACCCCATCTGATCAGTTGATGGTGGAGCAGACCCTAGCATTTCGCGGCTTATACTTTGTCTTGATGGGTCGTTTGTCACCGATGGAGGGGCAAGGGCCAAAAGAACTTCATTTTGAACGGTTGATGGCGCGTATTTTTGATGAGCAGATTGCTGAACACGAAGCTGTCCAAGAAGTTATTTTAGCGACCAACTTCACTAGCGAAGGGGAGGCTACGGCGCATTATCTTGGCGAGATATTAAAGGTTCGGGGCATATCAGTTTCTCGGATTGCGCGGGGTATTCCGGTTGGTGGTGAATTAGAGTATGTTGACGCAGGTACTTTAGCTAGAGCCATGATGGATCGTCGACCAATTGGTAGTTAGTTTATTCATGGATGAATAATTACCGCAATAGACGTTTTAGGGGGCTTGATTAGTAGTAACTAGTCAATGCTTGATGAATAATTTCAACATTTAGATTGAGCAATAATCACGTGATGCATTTATTAGTTTCGAATGATGATGGCTATTTGGCACCGGGTTTGTTGGCTTTAGTAAAAGCGCTCAAGCCTCTTGGTAAGGTTACCGTAATTGCTCCAGAGCAAAACCATAGCGGTGCTTCAAATTCTTTAACCTTATCTCGACCATTATCGGTACACCGGGTTGCTGGGGGTGAGAGGGATGGATTTTTATTTGTTAATGGTACACCAACAGATTGCGTGCATATTGCTTTAACAGGGTTTTTACAAGAAATGCCGGATTTGGTGATTTCTGGAATTAATCAGGGTGAGAATATGGGGGAAGATGTTTTATATTCAGGTACTGTTGCGGCAGCGATTGAGGGGGTCATGTTTGGTATTCCTGCGATTGCGTTCTCCCAGATTGACAGGGGCTGGGCGAAGATTGATGATGCTGCTCAAGTTGCCAAAGATATTGTGCAACATGCCATATCCCATCGGCTAGATTCTGGCAACAATCATCATGCGGCCCTACTCAATGTCAACTTACCTAACGTCTCGTACTCTGATCAAAAGGGTTGGCGTGTTACTCGTCTTGGCAATCGTCATCCATCTCAACCCGTTATAGAGCAGACTAGTCCGCGTGGCGATTTAATTTATTGGATTGGACCTGCCGGTGAGGCTAAAGAGGCCTCTGAAGGAACTGATTTTTATGCAACGAGTGCGGGTTATGTTTCGATTACCCCATTGCAGTTGAATTTAACAGACTCTGAGCGGATTAAGCAGATGCAATCACAATGGAATCAAGGGTAGTCTTGATGAAGCAAGATAAAGTCCTTGATGCAGCTAGACGGTTGATGGCACAAAAGCTTGCAATTGCAGGTATTGAGCACCATGAAGTGTTGCAAGCGATGGCGACTGTGCCGCGTCATGCCTTTATTGATCCGGGATTAAGTGCCCAAGCTTATGAAGACTCCTCCTTACCTATTGGTATGGAGCAAACAATCTCAAAGCCCTCGGTAATTGCAAAAATGATTCAGGCCTTGATGCAGTCACAAAAAAAAATGGGGCGAGTTTTAGAAATTGGTACTGGTTGCGGTTATCAAGCGGCAGTTTTAAGTTTATTAGCAAAAGACGTTTATTCGATTGAACGGATTCGGTCTTTGCATGATAGTGCACGGGCAAAGTTGCGGCCATTTCGTATTGCTAATTTACGTTTAATTTATGCCGACGGGATTCGGGGCTTGCCCCAAGAGGCGCCTTTTGATGGAATTATTTTAGCTGCAGCGGGTTTAGGTATTCCTGATCCCCTACTTGATCAATTAGCAATTGGTGGTAAGTTAATTGCCCCTGTTGCCAAGAGTGATTCTTTACAGCAGTTATTATTGATTGAAAGGCTTAGTTCACAGAGGTACCAACGCACCACCTTAGATGAGGTATTTTTTGTACCTTTACAGTCTGGGACGATGTAGGGTGAAGTTTGATTTGGCTACGCAATTAATTGAAGGATAGATGGTAATGATTTGGCAACAGTGGGCGCATATTTTTCGACTAGCTTGTATTTTGTTAAGTGGATTATTGGTTTGGGCATGTGCTCCGACCAAGCCAGCTCCTATTAGGGACCGATCAAGTAACACTCCTCTGCCGATTCCTACGAAGCCTACTTCGTCACCAGTTGTAACGCCGCCTGTGGCTAAAGTGACTCCAGTACCCAGTTCTGGGGTGACTTCTAGCTCTAGGGCGAAGGAGTCTAGTTCTGCCAAAACGAATGTTCAGCCAATCACTAGTCGTGAAAGTACGAGGGATTTAACGAGGGAAGTCCCTAAAGAAAAAGAGTCGATGAAATCGGATACTGGTAAAACTATTGCCAAAGCAGACTTAAAAATAGATCCTAAATTAGAGTCCAAAACAGAGCCTAAGCTAGAAACTAAGCTAGATATTAAGCCAGAACCTAAGCCAGAACCTAGAATGGAGTCCAAGGTCGATGCGAAGAATGATGCAAAAGTAGAGTCTCGTCGGGAAAATCCTGCTGAGCCAAGTTTTAAAATTGCCAGGCCAGTAAGTGCCCCCATTCTTGAAAATTTTAATGGCACCACCAACAAGGGCGTTAGTTTCGGTGGAAAGATGGGTGATCCGGTAACTGCGGTTGCAGATGGTAAAGTCATCTATTCGGACAATAAATTACGGACCTATGGTAATTTAGTCATTGTCCAACATCAGAATGGCTATATTTCGGTCTACGGTAATAACAAGGTGAACTTAGTCAAAGAGGGTGATGCGATCAAGCGCGGTCAAAAAATTGCGGAATTAGGAAACAGTGAGTCTACGCAAGTCAAATTACATTTTGAATTGCGCCGGGATAGTAAGCCGATCGATCCGATTAGTTATTTCGAGTAGTAAATGAAAACGGTGCTAGTTTTTGACATTGAGACTATTCCGGATGCCCATGGCTTAAGGCGATTAAATGATGAACCGGATAGTTTGACTGATCAGGAAGTGGTGGAAAAAGCCCGGTCGGCAAGACTAGCCAATGGCCAGAGTGATTTCTTCCCACTCTATTTACAGCGAGTGGTTGCTATATCTTGTGTAATCAGGCGCACAACCAAAGATGGCTTGCCACAATTTAAAGTAGGTACTTTAGGAGCTGTTGACAGTTCAGAAAAGGATTTAGTGCAAGAGTTTTTCCAATTAATTGATCGCTACACACCGCAATTGGTTTCTTGGAACGGTGGCGGATTTGATTTGCCTGTATTGAATTATCGTGCATTAGTACACGGGGTCAGTGCCTCACGATTTTGGGAGATGGGTGAGAGTGGTGATCATGATGCCCGAGATTTCAAGTACAACAACTATATTTCGCGGTACCATTTACGGCATTTAGATTTAATGGATTTATTAGCATTTTTTCAAAATAAGGCAAATGCTCCCTTAGATTCTTTAGCTAAATTATGTGGCTTTCCGGGCAAAATGGGGATGGATGGCTCTGCTGTTTGGTCTGCTTATCTAGCGGGGCAATTAAATGAGATTCGGCAGTACTGTGAGACGGATGTCGTCAACACGTATTTGATGTATTGTCGCTATCAACTCTTTCGGGCGGCTTTTACTCCTGAGGAATATCAATTAGAGATTGATTTTGTTAAGTCTGAATTACGACAAGAGGCACAAAAAAATTCACTATCCCAGTGGGACTCTTATTTAGCAAAATTTGCAAATTAGAAATTGGTAGCTATTGAAAAAGCGATTTTCTAGAAGTCCGTTAATAGGACAATTCAGGCAGGTGCAGATCGATGCGTTAGACATAGAGGCGCAGGGTATTGGTCGTTTACCAAATCCCGAAGATGACTCATCTGGCAAGGTTGTTTTTGTCCAGGGGGCTTTACCTGGTGAAGAGGTGCGGTACGAGATAACGCAGGACAAGAGTCGATTTCAGAAGGGCCTCGTACGCGAAATTTTGCACGCTGCAGTTTACCGGTGTCAGCCCCGGTGTTCTTGGTATGGTAATTGTGGTGGTTGTACGATGCAACATATAGACTCGAGAGCGCAAATAGCCATGAAACAACGCGTTTTGGAGGATAACCTTGAGCACATTGGCAAGGTCAAACCGCAGACGATGATGCAACCTATTCATGGACCTGAGTGGGAATATCGATATCGGGCCAGATTGAGTGTGGTTAATCGGTCAATTAAAAAGGGAACGATATTAGTTGGCTTTCATGAGCCGCAAAATCGGTATGTATCGGATATGACTTCTTGTGAAGTTTTACCCCAGATGTGGTCAGATCTGCTCGTCCCTTTGCGCAACTTGGTGATGTCTCTTAGTGTGCGGGACCGAGTCCCACAAATAGAATTAGCGCTCGGAGAGCCAAGTGTTCCAGGGGCTCAAGCTACAACGGCGATGGTTCTAAGGCACCTCCTGCCATTATCTTCGGCAGACGAACACTATTTAAAAGAATTTGCAGTATTGCATGGCTTATGGATTTGGACTCAAGCGCAAGGGGTGGAGAGTGTTCAGCCCTTTTACCCATTGAGTGGTGAACTATTTTATACATTACCAGAATTTTTAATCAGAATCCCATTTGTTCCTACCGATTTCACACAAGTGAATCATGCGATGAATCGTGTTTTGGTAGGTCGTGCGATTCGGTTATTAGATGCGCCAAAAAATGCTCGGGTACTCGACTTATTTTGCGGAATTGGAAATTTTTCACTGCCATTGGGTCGAGTTGTTGGTGAGGTTTTGGGGATAGAGGGGAGTCATTCCTTATGTTTGAGGGCGAGGGACAATGCTGTAGTTAATCAACTGGAAAAAAAGGTCTATTTTGTTGAGCAAAATCTATTTGAGGTAACGCCAAAAGATATTGCGTCTTGGGGTACTGCACCCTATTGGATCATAGATCCGCCGCGCGACGGTGCCTTTGCCATTGTGAATGCTTTAGCACAGATTGCACAGTCCGATCCAGATGATCAGAAATTACCAAAACGCATTGTGTATATTTCATGTAATCCTGCGACGTTGGCAAGAGATGCAGGAGTTCTGGTTAATGAGGCGGGGTATCAGCTCAGCCAGGCCGGCATCATGAACATGTTTGCCCATACCTCACATGTCGAATCTATGGCTTTATTTATTCGGTTCGATTGAAGATTAAACGTAGAAAAAATATTTTTAACATAAAAAAACACGGGCCAAGCCCGTGTTTTTAATTGAATATAGCGAATATTTACTTAATCGCGGTCTCCACCAACAATCCCAAATAGTGCCAACAAATTAGAAAATATGTTGTAGACATTGAGGTAAATTGAAAGGGTTGCCATGACGTAGTTTGTTTCGCCACCATTGACAATCCGTTGAACATCCACAAGGATGAAAGCTGAAAAAATTCCGACAGCCAAGACCATGACGGTTAATGCAAGAGCAGGTATTTGGAGGAATATATTGGCCACAGAAGCCAAAATCAAAAGCATCACACCGATAAAGAGAAACTTGCCAAGACCCTCAAAGTTTGTTTTTGAGGTAGCCGCCCAGGTTGCCATACCAGCAAAGATAAGGCTAGTTGCACCAAAGGCCATCATGATTAGCTGCGCACCATTCTTAAACTGAAGGGTGTGCGTCAGAATGCCAGTGAGCATTAAACCCATAAATCCAGTGAAACCGAGTAACAAGAGGACGCCGGTACCCGTATTTTTATTTTTTTCAATTGCCCAGAAAAATCCAAAGGCAATCGCCATGAAGACGATAAAGCCAATAAAGGGGCTAGTTCGGAAGAATGAGAAACCGGTAGTTACGCCGACCCATGCACCCAAAATGGTTGGAACCATCGTTAAAGCTAATAGAGCAAATGTATTTCGCAGAACACGATTACGCGTGATAGCATCAGTAAGGGTGTTACCAGCACTATAGCCAAAAGTATTTTGTTCATTCATCAGTTAATTCTCCTAGAAAAGTTGATAGTACAACTATGCACTAATTATAGGCATTTTTCAACATTTCAAGTAGGGGGGCTAAATAACACCACAAATTTTAAGGTATTTGGAAGAAAATCAATTAGTTGGCTTGGCTATTGTTGGGATGTATTAGGGTTTTAACTAGGATAAGTCTGTATAATCTTGTTTTTAACATTCAAATCAGGAGTTTGTTCCATGGCTATTGAAAGAACCCTTTCCATTATTAAACCAGATGCGGTGGCTAAAAACGTCATTGGTCAAATATACAGCCGTTTCGAAGGTGCTGGTTTGAAAGTTCTCGCTGCTAAGATGGCGCATTTATCTGAAATCGAAGCTGGTCAATTTTATGCGGTTCACAATGGCCGACCCTTTTTCAAAGATCTCGTCCATTTTATGATTTCGGGACCTGTGATGATTCAAGTTTTAGAAGGGGAAAACGCGATTCTTAAAAATCGTGAGTTAATGGGTGCTACTGATCCGGCGAAGGCTGAAAAAGGTACTATCCGTGCGGACTTTGCAAAAAGTATTGATGCGAATGCCGTGCACGGCTCTGATGCTGCAGATACAGCCGCCCAGGAAATTGCTTTCTTTTTCCCTGGTATGCAAATTTACACGCGTTAATTACTAGTGAACCCAACTCCCCGTACCAATTTATTAAATCTAGACGGGGATGGGCTAGGGCGTTTTGTCGCCGGTTTAGATCAAAAGCCTTTTCGGGCGAAGCAACTCATGCATTGGATTCACCAGCGTGGCGTTGCCGACGTGAGCCTGATGAGTGATCTCGCCAAGAGTTTTCGCTTGCAGCTTGAGCAAATTGCAGAAATTCAAGCATTGCCTGTTTTGAGTGATCAGACCGCCAGTGATGGCACGCGTAAATGGTTATTAGACGTTGGTGATCGTAATGCAGTTGAGATGGTTTTTATACCCGAGGAAGATCGCGGTACCTTATGCATTTCATCTCAGGCAGGTTGCGCAGTTAATTGTCGCTTTTGTTCAACAGGTAAACAAGGGTTTTCTAGAAACTTGACGGTTGCAGAAATTGTCGGTCAACTCTGGTTTGCAGAGCATCACTTAAGGGCCGATCCATTGGCCATTAAGCGGGTTGATGCGTACGATAAAACCACCTTAGACCACTCAGATGGGCGCGTTATTTCGAATGTTGTTTTGATGGGCATGGGTGAGCCTTTACTGAATTATGAGCCAGTTTTGCAAGCGATGCGTTTAATGTTAGATGATAACGCTTATGGTCTATCGCGTCGTCGCGTGACTTTATCAACATCTGGTGTAGTGCCTTTTATTGATCGGTTAGCACAAGATTTGCCAGTTGCTTTAGCAGTTTCTTTACATGCGCCCAACGACAGGCTGCGTGATGAGTTAGTGCCAATTAATCGCAAGCATCCACTCAAAGAATTATTCGCTGCCTGTAAGCGTTATCTCCCTCATGCACCTAGAGATTTTTTAACCTTTGAGTACTGCATGCTAGATGGGGTTAACGATAGCGATCAGTTAGCTCATGAGTTAGTTAGTTTGTTACGACCTATCAAATGTAAGCTGAACTTAATCCCATTTAACCCATTCCCTAGTTCTGGTTTGAAGCAATCATCGAAAGCACGGATTGAACAATTTGCCAAAATAATGCAAGATGCCAAGATTGTCACGACAGTTCGTAAAACTAGGGGTGATGATATTGCTGCTGCCTGCGGGCAGTTAGCGGGAGATGTTCAGGATCGTACGCACTTAGCTAAGCGCGAAATGGCGCGTGAGGTTCGGTGGTTGGATAAAATAAATAATTAAGTCTGATGAATAAGTCAAATTTGGAAATAACGGGTTATCAGCGTCGGGTGTGTAAGCAAGCGACTGTTAAATGGGGCGGTAATATAGTCACGATTGGTGGTGATGCACCGATTCGGGTTCAGTCAATGACGAATACGGATACTGTGGACGTCATTGGAACAGCCATTCAAGTGAAGGAATTAGCGCGCGCTGGTTCGGAGATGGTCCGTATAACTGTCAATACGGTTGAAGCTGCAGCGGCTGTACCGCATATTCGTGATCAATTAGATAAGATGGGCGTTGACGTCCCTTTGGTCGGCGATTTTCACTATAACGGTCATACCCTACTCAAAGAGTATCCGGACTGCGCGCAAGCCTTATCGAAGTACCGTATTAATCCCGGTAACGTAGGGCGTGGCGCCAAAAAAGATATCCAGTTTTCGCAAATGATTGAGGCCGCAATACGCTTTGATAAGCCTATTCGAATAGGCGTTAACTGGGGAAGTCTCGATCCAGATTTACTCGCTGATTTGATGGATCAAAACGCTGCGCTAGCAACCCCTAAAGAGGCCAGGGAAGTGATGGTAGAAGCTTTGATTCAGTCAGCCTTGCAATCGGCCCAAAAAGCCGTAGAAATCGGTATGCCAGCCCAGCAAATCATCCTCTCTTGTAAGGTTAGTGCCGTGCAGGATTTAATTGCCGTTTATCGTGACTTAGCTCTTCGTTGTGATTATCCATTACATTTAGGTCTCACCGAGGCTGGAATTGGCAGTAAGGGAATTGTTGGCTCGACTGCAGCGCTGAGTATTTTGTTGCAAGAGGGAATTGGTGATACGATCCGGATCTCTTTAACTCCGGAGCCTGGCGCACCTCGAGAAAATGAAGTGATTGTAGCCCAAGAAATTTTACAGACGATGGACCTGCGGCACTTCACCCCAATGGTGATTGCCTGCCCTGGTTGTGGTCGGACAACTAGCACAGTTTTTCAGCAACTGGCCTCGCAGATTCAGTCGTATTTACGGCATCAAATGCCTCTTTGGAAGAAGGATTATCCGGGAGTTGAATCGATGAATGTCGCTGTAATGGGCTGCATTGTGAATGGTCCTGGGGAGAGTAAGCACGCGAATATTGGCATCAGCCTACCAGGCACTGGCGAGTCACCGGCTGCGCCAGTATTCATTGATGGGCAAAAGGTAAAAACCTTACGGGGTGATCACATAGCGCAAGAGTTTGAACAGATAGTTGCAGATTACGTGCACTCGCATTACTCTGCAGCTTCGTCTACTGAAGCATAATTTTTTTGGTATGTCAGGCCCAACTATGAACCAATCCCAAACAAGTTCGCAAGGCGTAAGCCCTAGCAAAGCAAAAGTCCAGAAAATTTCTGGCGTGAAGGGGATGAATGATTTATTACCCGTGGATGCGCCAGCCTGGGAGTTTTTGGAAAAAACAGTCATGAGCTTAGCCAAGACATATGGCTATCAAAATATTCGGACCCCAATTCTTGAGCGGACGGACGTTTTTCAGCGTGGCATTGGTGAAGTGACTGACATTGTTGAAAAAGAAATGTATTCATTTGAAGACCGCTTGAATGGTGAGCAGTTAACGCTGCGTCCAGAGGGAACTGCTGCAGTTGTCCGGGCAGTGATTGAGCAAAATATGTTGTATGACGGCCCGAAGCGGTTATTTTATACTGGGCCGATGTTTCGTCATGAGCGTCCCCAACGAGGGCGTTATCGACAATTTCATCAATTTGGTATAGAAGCATTAGGCTTTGCAGGTCCTGATATTGATGCTGAAATTATTTTGATGTGTCAACGATTATGGGATGACTTAGGCATTACAGGCTTACGTTTAGAAATTAACTCTTTAGGCAATGCTGCCGAGCGGGCTGAGCATCGCCTTGCTTTAGTCAAGTACTTTGAAGGAAACCACGAGCAGTTAGACGAGGATTCTAAAAGACGTTTACAGAGTAATCCACTCCGCATCTTAGATACCAAAAACCCCCAGATGCAAACTTTGGTTGAAAACGCACCGCAATTAGGAACTTTTTTAGGTCCTGAGTCTTTACAGCATTTTGAGGTATTACAAAGCTTGCTAAAAGCGAATAATGTGTACTTTAAAATCAATCCCCGGTTAGTACGTGGTTTAGATTATTACAATTTGACCGTATTTGAATGGATCACTGATCAGTTAGGTTCACAAAGCACAGTTGCTGGAGGCGGGCGATACGATCCGTTGATTGAGAAGATGGGTGGTAAATCTGCACCTGCTTGTGGATGGGCAATGGGGATGGAACGAATCTTGGAGTTAATGAAGGAGCAGGGGTTAATTGAGAAAGAAGTTCCGAGTTGTGATGTATATTGGTTGCACACTGGTGGCCAAGCTTTAATCCCGAGTCTCATATATGCTGAGCGGCTGCGGTCGGCGGGAATTAATGTGATCGTGCATGCTGGTTCAGATGGCAGTGCAAGCAGTTTAAAGTCTCAAATGAAGAAGGCTGATTTAAGCGGTGCGATGTATGCTGTAATTATTGGAGAAGATGAATTAAGAACTGCAGAGGCGATGGTGAAGGATTTACGCTCATCTGGAACTCAACAACTTGTCGCCCTAGATGGCTTATTAGATTATGTAATTGATTTGATGGTCAATCATTCGGATTAAATATTTGATCCTTTAGATTTTTTATGAAGAGATATACATGCGCTTAGACCTTGAAGAACAAGAACAGTTAGCCAACTTAAAGGCCTTTTGGATTAATTATGGGCGATGGATTTTGCTCGGACTAGTCGTGGTACTTTTCCTCTATGGCGGATACTGGTTGTATGAAAGACAGCAAGTCCAAAAATCTTTGGAAGCGTCCAAGATCTATAGTGAGATGGTCGTTGATTTGAGTCAAAATGACTTGCCCAAGGCCATTCAAAAGACGGAGTTATTACAACAACAATTTACTGCTACACCGTATGCTGCGATGGCTGGTTTAGCGACTGCTAATCTGGCCTATTTAGCCAGTAATACAAAAGAATCCCTTGCGCAATTAGAGTGGGTAGAGGGTAAGGCTAAGAGTGAGAGTTTTCAGGTGATTGCGCGCTTGCGAATGGTCGCAATGTTGATTGATCAAAAGGATGAAAAATCCTTTGCAAAAGCCAATGACCTCCTCAACAAAAAGCCTGTAGTTGGTTTTGAAGCTTTACAGTTAGAACGCCGTGGTGATTGGTTTTATGTCCAGGATAAAAATCCTGAGGCCAAAAAACAATACATACAAGCCTGGGATGTCATGGCCTTACAACGTGCTAAGCAAGCAGGCTTAAAAGAAGTGGATCCGATGATGAAGGATTTAGAACGTCGTAACCCTGCTGAAAATCAGCGGTTATTGAAGGCGAAGATAGATAGTTTAGGTGGCTTTGAATGATTTTGAGCACTTTTTTAGTTCCGCGTTTGAAGTCAATTTCTTGGCTAAGCACTGGGCTTTTAATGTTCCTTGTAGTGGTATTTGTTAGTGGTTGTAGTGGGTCAAAGCGAAGATTAGCTGCAGAATTAAAACCCATTAGTTCGCCGATGAATATAGAACGAGTTTGGTCGGTCAGTGTAGGCAAGTCAACGCCATTAACTTTTCAGCCTATACTCAATGGCGATGATATTTATACAGCCTCGGTTGATGGGGAGATTTATCGTATTGATGCCATGACTGGAAGAGTGGTGTGGCGGGTATCGATTGGGACGAATATTTACTCGGGGGTTGGCACCGATGGTCGCGTTTTAGTTGTAGCCAATAATAAGGGGCGTGTGTTTGCCTTCAATGCTCAGTCAGGCGCGGCTTTATGGAATACTTCAGTTGACACAGAGGTCTTAACGGAGCCGCTGGTTGCTGGCTCAACGATAGTGATTCGTTCTATCAATAATCGGATGGTTGCACTGGATACTGCAACTGGCAAGCGTCGATGGGTTAATCAGCTTGCTCAATCCGCACTGAACTTAAGAACGAGTTACAGCATGTTACCAATTAATAATGAGGTTCTTTTAACAGGCGTATCAGGCGGCCGTTTTGGAGTTTTTAATTTAGTAAACGGTAATGTGATTTGGGAGAGTTTGCTGGCTCCTCCTAAAGGGGTTTCGGAGATTGAGCGTTTGAGTGACATCACATCGAGGCCTAGTTTACTAGCGAATTGGATGTGTACAGTTTCTTATCAGGGAAAAATTGGTTGTGGTGATATCAAAGTAGCAGCGATGTTATGGACTAAAGATTTTTCTAGTTACTACGGCGTTTCCCAATTGGGACAAAAAGTGTTCGCAGTTAACGAGAAGTCGCATATTGTTGCCTTTGATAGTCAAAAGGGTGACGAGTTATGGCGTAATGAGTTATTGATGTGGCGTGATATCGGTGAGCCTTTGGCAACTGGCAAAGTAGTTATTGCTGGCGATGGTCAGGGTTATGTGCATTTATTCAGTCAGGATAATGGCAGTTTACTTGGCCGAGTCCGCGTCGATAGTTCGCCAGTCAATGCGCAGCCCATTGCTATTAATGGCTTAATGATTTTTCAGTCCAAGGCCGGAACCTTAGCTGCGTATCGGACCCAATGAAGCCAGTCATCGCGATTGTAGGTCGCCCCAATGTTGGTAAGTCGACATTATTTAATCGTTTAACTCGGTCACGTGATGCCTTAGTGGCTGACTTTTCTGGTTTAACCAGAGATCGGCATTATGGCAATGGTCGGCTTGGAGATCGAGAATTTATATGCATCGACACGGGTGGTTTTGAGCCCGTAGCTAAGACTGGAATTTTAGCGGAGATGGCCAAACAGACAAAGCAAGCTGTTGTGGAAGCGGATATTGTAATTTTTCTAGTGGATGGAAGGCTTGGCTTAGCTCCTCAAGACCGGGTAATTGCTGACTTTTTAAGAAAGACTGGTCGACCAGTTATTTTGGCAGTGAATAAGTCGGAGGGGATGACTAGTTCAGTCGTGGGAGCAGATTTTTATGAGTTAGGTTTAGGTGAGCCAAATGCGATTTCATCGGCGCACGGGGACGGTGTCCGTGCGATGTTAGATGAAGCTTTAGACGCCTTAGGTATTCCAGAACCAGATGAAGAAGTCGACAATCCCGATCGTTCGACCCGCATTGCGGTAGTTGGCAGGCCAAATGTTGGTAAATCAACGTTGATCAATACCCTACTTGGTGAGGAAAGAGTGATTGCCTTTGACTTGCCGGGGACGACTCGAGATGCGATTGCGATTCCGTTTAGTCGAGGTAACAAGCCTTATACCCTCATAGATACTGCAGGACTTCGTAAGCGTGGCAAGATTTTTGAAGCCATCGAAAAATTTTCGGTTGTCAAGACTTTGCAAGCGATTGCTGACTGTCACGTTGTTATTTTAATGTTAGATGCCCAGCAAGATATTTCTGAGCAAGACGCGCACATTGCTGGATTTATTGTTGAGGCTGGCAGGGCTTTAGTTGTAGCGGTTAACAAGTGGGACGGTTTAGATACCTATCAAAAAGAGACCTCACGAAATGATATTGCCAGAAAATTACGATTTTTAGACTTTGCTAATGTGCATACGATTTCAGCGATCAAAGGTTTTGGCTTAACGGAGTTATTTAAGGATGTTGATTTAGCATATGCGGCTGCCATGACGAAGATGCCTACGCCAAAGCTCTCACGCATATTAGAAGATTCAGTGGAATTTCAGCAACCCAAGCGGGTTGGACGATTTCGGCCAAAACTTCGTTACGCGCATCAGGGTGGCTCAAACCCCCCGATTGTGATTATTCATGGTAATGGTTTAGACGGAGTGACGGCGAGTTATCGGCGTTATCTAGAAGGCAGGTTTCGTGAGGCCTTTCATTTAAGAGGAACGCCATTAAGAATTGAGTTCCGATCTACTAAAAACCCCTTCCTAGAACCAGGTAAGTCGCACTAAAAAGTTAGGAATTGATATATATTATGGGGTGAGAGCAGGTATGAAGGATCACGTTATTAGAAATAACTAAGAACGAATTAAGAATGCGTTTTTCTCAATAGCGACTAAGATTGATTGATGATTTTAATGTGTTTCTATTTAGGTTATTGTTTTATATAGATAAATTAAGTATATTAAGAAATCCAGTCGTGATAGGCTTAAGCAGTAATGAGTCAGCAGTAATCAATATTTATAGTAATTCCACGAAGTATTTAGAATTGAACTAGCGAGATTTGGGTGAGGATTTATGTAGTTGTAATGCAGTAATGTAAGTATCAAGGTTGTAAAGATCCAGGTTGAAAAAAATAAAATTTAGGAAGTTGTAGTTCCACAAAAAAACAAAAAAGGGTAATATGAACAGCAACAAAGGACAGCTTTTGCAAGATCCGTTTCTCAACGCACTTCGCAAAGAGCATATTCCAGTATCGATCTATCTAGTTAATGGTATCAAACTGCAAGGCAATATTGACTCATTTGATCAGTATGTCGTCTTATTACGCAATACAGTTACGCAGATGGTATATAAGCACGCGATTTCAACGATTGTGCCTGCTAAGGCGGTAACTTTCCGAACTGACGAGGATCCGACAAGTTAGTACCAATTCCAAGGTTGACCCAGTTCGAGCCGTTTTAATCGGCATCGATTTTGGTCAACCAAACTTCCTTGAGAGCATGTCAGAGCTCCATTTGCTCGCGCAGGCTGCTGGCTCGTTTCCAGTTAGACAAATTCTCACAAAGCGTCTCAAACCAGATCCTAAATTATTTATTGGTAGTGGTAAGGTTGAGGAAATCCAAGCGATCATGTTGCAAGAGGAAGCGCAGATTGCTATTTTCAACAACGCCTTAAGTCCGGCGCAGCAGCGAAATTTAGAACGGTCACTTGATCGACACGTGATTGATCGAACTAGTCTGATTTTAGATATTTTTGCGCAACGTGCAAAAAGTCATATTGGTCAAGTACAAGTGGAACTTGCCAACGTTCGCTATCGACTATCTCGGTTGGTCCGAGCTTGGAGTCATTTAGAGCGTCAAAAAGGTGGTATTGGCCTACGCGGTGGTCCGGGTGAGACGCAAATGGAATTAGACCGGCGAATGTTAGAAAATCGCGCCAAGCGATTGGGCTCAGACCTGGGTAAATTACAAAAACAACAAGCTACACAACGCCGTCATCGAACCAAACGGGCTGTATTTTCAATCTCTATCGTTGGCTACACCAACGCTGGCAAGTCTACTTTGTTTAATGCTTTAACCAAAGCTGGGACTTATGCAGCTGACCAGTTATTTGCAACGTTGGATACCACCACGAGACGGCTCTATTTGCCAGAATTCGGAAATGCTGTGATTTCTGACACGGTTGGTTTTATCCGTGAATTACCCCATCAATTAGTTGAAGCATTTCGAGCGACCCTAGATGAGACAGTTCATGCTGATTTGTTATTACATGTTGTGGACGCCGCTAGCCTGGTTCGTGAAGAACAAATCGACGAAGTTAATAAGGTTTTAGCTGAAATTGGCGCTCAAAACATACCTGTTATCCTTGTTATGAATAAAATAGATCAATTACCAGAATATGTTGGTCGTGGCCCTGAACTGCGTTATGAGAAGGATGGTAAGATTTCAAAAGTCTATTTGTCTGCGCGTTCGGGCGAGGGACTTGAATTATTAAGAGGAGTTCTTGCCACAATTGCTCAAGAGACTGATAAAATCAGACGATTAGAGAATTTCGAAGTTACGCAAGCAGAGGTGGGTGAGCCGGTTGATGTGTTGGCTGATCGCCCGGTGAGCGCTGACTACTTGTTGAGTTTTAACGACGCACGTTTGGGTTATTTACCGAGAGATATTTAAATTGATAGTTTCAGTGACACAAAAGCTTTTAGCGCCTCCTCGTTTATGGTTTAAGCGATTGACTAATCTTTTTTTATGGCAAATCCACGCTTGGGTTAGCTATCCTGTTTTGGCGCAGGAGAATGATCCATCCAAAGACGGTGTGAAGCCGACTGGAGATGCCGATAGTAACTCCGCAACGGGTTCTTCTAAACCAACGAACTCCTCGAATTCGAAGGATGGGCCACCCGACTTAGATGTGCTTTGGAATGACTTTAATCGTCGATTAGGAAGCATGTTTGGCGGTAAAGGAAAGACTCCAAGTCAGAATGGTGATCGCACAACTAACTCTGATTCCAACCCGGCTGGCTCTAATGAGCCACCGCCAAGAGAGCCACCAAAATTTCCATCTGGCGGGCAAACTTCCAAACCAGCTAAAAACTTTGGAGAGATGGCCCAAGACTGGATGAAAAAGAATATGAATAATTCGGGCGGTTCTGGAAACTCAGGTGGGTCTAGTGGAAATAAAGATCTATTCCAATTACCAAAGATTGGTTTAGGATTAGTACTTTTAGTGGTGGTGGTAGTTTGGACCTTGAGCGGTATTTTTATTGTTCAAGAGGGTCAAGCGGGAGTTGTTTTACAGTTTGGAAAATATAAATACACAACCCGTCCTGGTATTAATTGGCGACTACCATCCCCGATACAGGCACATGAGATTGTGAATGTCTCGAATGTTCGTTCGGTTGAGATTGGAAGATCTTTCGTCATTCAGGCAACGAACTTAAGAGATTCGTCTATGTTGACTGAAGATGAAAATATTATTGATGTGAAATTTTCAGTGCAGTATCGATTAAAAGAGCCGACGGATTATATTTTTAAAAATCGTGATCCGGATGGGGCCGTGGTACAAGCTGCTGAGACTTCTATTCGTGAAATTGTCGGAAAAAGTAAGATGGACGATGTCTTGTACGTTGGCCGTGAGAGGATTGGTATTGAGTTGGCTGCTGCTATTCAAGGAATCTTGGATAGTTACAAGTCTGGAGTATTTATTACGAGTGTGAACGTCCAAAACGTTCAGCCACCAGAACAAGTTCAGGCTTCTTTTGATGATGCGGTAAAGGCTGGTCAGGACCAAGAGCGTCAAAAAAATGAAGGTCAGGCCTATGCTAACGATATTATTCCGAGGGCAAAAGGTGCTGCTGGGCGATTATTAGAAGAGGCTCAAGGTTATCGTTCAAAGGTTATTGCGACTGCAGAAGGAGACGCTTCGCGGTTCAAGCAAATTTATGTCGAATATGCCAAAGCCCAGCAAGTAACACGCGACCGGATGTATATCGATGTGATGCAACAAATTTATAGTAATGTTACCAAGGTCATGGTGGACTCAAAGGCCGGTAATCAGTTACTGTATTTACCGTTGGATAAATTAATTCAGCAAACTACTGGGCCGCAGGATGCGAGTGTTGGGTCGGGCGCTAACTATACAGCACCGTCGGCAAACTCAGCAGTGCAGCCACCCAGTGGGTCAGTAACTGTACCGTTAAATCCATCGTCTAATCCGAATTCACAACCTTCTGACAAGCGAGAGACTTTCAGAAGTCGTGAAAGAGACATTCGTTAAGAGAACATATGAACCAACGCTTAGTACCTATCCTTGCCGGTCTTTTAGTACTTTTTTATTTAGCTACCTCGACTCTTTTTATAGTTGACCAGCGTAAATTTGCCGTAGTATTCTCATTTGGTGAGATCAAACGGGTGATTGAAGAGCCTGGATTAAATATTAAATTACCCTCACCAATTCAAAATGTGCAATTTTTTGATCGTCGGATTATGACGATTGATAATCCTGAGGCTGAGCGTTTCATTACGTCTGAGAAGAAGAATCTGTTAGTTGATTCCTTTGTCAAATGGCGAATTGTCGATCCAAGAAAATTCTTTATTAGCTTTAAAGGCGATGAAAGGCTTGCACAGGACCGCTTGTCGCAGTTAGTCAAGTCAGCACTGAATGAGGAATTCACGAAGAGGACTGTGCGGGAGTTAATCTCTGAGCAGCGCGAACAGGTGATGCAGGGTATTAAAAAGAAAGTTGCAGATGACACCTCGGATATTGGCATTGAGATTGTTGATGTCCGATTAAAGCGAGTTGATTTGTTGGCTGAAATTAGTGATTCCGTTTATCGGCGAATGGAAGCTGAAAGAAAACGTGTAGCGAATGAATTACGTTCTACAGGTGCTGCAGAGTCTGAGAAAATTCGTGCAGATGCAGAGCGACAAAGAGATGTGATTTTAGCTGGGGCATATCGAGAGGCACAGATCATCAAGGGCGAGGGTGACGCTAAGGCGAACGCTATTTACAATGAGGCCTTTAGTCGTGATGTGCAGTTTGCTCAGTTCTATCGAAGTCTTGAGGCTTATAAAGCCTCATTCAAGGATAAGAAAGATATCATGGTAATAGATCCTAGCAGTGACTTTTTGAAGTATTTAAAAAAGAATAAATAACTAGAACAAGCGCTTGGATTCATGACAAATCGATGGTTACTTCCTGAAAACCTGGCTGATGTTTTGCCTGCGCAGGCATTACAGGTGGAAGAATTAAGAAGAGTTATTTTGGATTTATTTGAATCCTTTGGTTATCAATTAGTCATTCCACCGATGCTGGAGTATGTTGAGTCTTTATTGACAGCAACCGGCAGTGACATGTCGCTGCAGATTTTTAAATTAGTAGATCAATTATCTGGTAGGACACTAGGTATTCGTTCTGACATGACAACTCAAGTTGCGCGGATTGATGCGCATATTTTGAATCGGCAGGATATTTCTCGATTGTGTTACGCCGGTACGACTCTTCAGACGCGGGTTGTACCTGGAATATTTTCACGTGAACAGTTGCAATTAGGCGCAGAGATTTATGGTTTTGCTGGAATAGCAGCCGATATTGAAATAGGTCGGCTCATGTTGGATACCCTCTATTTGGCGCAAGTTGGCTCTGTGACGCTGGACATGAGTCATGCGGCCTTACTGAGAGATGTGATTGCAGAGATTCCTCTGAGTTCAAGTCAATCTTCGGAGTTGTATGCGGCGTTACAGGCTAAAGATCGAAGTAGTCTAGAGCAATTAACTGCAAATTGGCAGGGTGCCAAGCAGGAATTAATATTGTCATTATTGGATTTATCTGGTGATGCTCCATTTGTTTTAGAACGTGCTCGTCAAGTCTTGCCAAATAGTCAGGTGACCCGGCAAGTCTTGGGGGACTTAGAAACACTCTATCTTGCCCTGCATCAGTACTCTAATCAAACGCAATTTAATATTGACTTAGCCGACTTGGCGGGTTACCAGTATCATACGGGGGTAATGAGTGCTGCCTATATCGCTGACTGCCCGGTAGCTATTGCCAGAGGTGGTAGATACGATGAAGTGGGTAGTGCTTTTGGAAGATCAAGACCTGCAACAGGTTTTTCTTTAGACATATTACCTTTGGCAAATCTCTCACAAAGACCGGTAATTACTAATGTTATATTAGCCCCTTGTAGTAATGATCCAGAATTACTCCAAAAAATACGTGAGTTACGTCAGTCCGGGCAAGTAGTGATTCAGTTACTACCTGGCGAGAGTGGAAAAAAACAGCGAACTGGCGTAATCGGGCAATTAGATAAACAGGCTGGTATATGGCAGGTCCATTTGACAACATGAACGAGAGATTGTAGGTATTGATATGAAGCAGCTTAATTTAGGTCGTAATGTTGTCGTAATTGGAACGCAGTGGGGTGATGAGGGCAAGGGCAAAGTTGTAGATTGGTTAACTGACCATGCCCAGGGCGTTGTTCGATTTCAAGGAGGTCACAATGCTGGCCATACTTTAATTATTGGCGGAAAAAAAACGATCTTGCGTTTAATTCCTTCCGGAATAATGCATCCTCGGGTAGTTTGCTATATTGGTAATGGTGTTGTTTTATCTCCAGAGGCCTTATTTAAAGAGATTGGTGAATTAGAGCAAGCGGGATTAGATGTGTGTTCGCGCTTAAAAGTTTCAGAGGCTGCCACATTGATACTGCCTTACCATGTGGCGATTGATCAAGCTCGGGAGGCAAAGCGTGGCTTAGCCAAGATTGGCACGACAGGGCGAGGTATTGGACCCGCTTATGAAGATAAAGTTGCGAGAAGAGCCTTACGTGTCCAAGATTTATTCTTTCCAGATTTGTTTGCTGAAAAGTTAAAAGAAAACTTGGAGTTTCATAACTTTTGTTTGACGCAGTATTACAAAGTCGCCGCGGTTGATTTTCAGCAGGTATTTGAGCAGGCTATGTCATTTGCTGAGCGTTTAAAGCCCATGGTTGTGGATGTTTCTAGTGCTTTGTATGCCGCGCAAAGTGCTGGCAAGAACTTATTATTTGAAGGCGCTCAGGGGACCCTCTTAGATATTGATCATGGGACATACCCTTACGTTACTTCTAGTAACTGTGTGGCGGGTAATGCCGCTGCCGGCTCTGGTGTTGGGCCAGGCAGCTTGCGATATATTTTAGGGATTACCAAAGCTTACTGTACGCGGGTTGGAGCTGGACCATTTCCGAGTGAATTGTATGATTTTGATAATCCTCAAAAACAAGATGCGGTTGGGATTCGTTTGGCTGAGGTTGGTAAAGAGTTTGGTTCAGTGACAGGTAGGCCTAGAAGAACGGGCTGGCTAGACGCTGCTGCGCTAAAGCGCTCGATTCAGATTAATGGCGTAAGTGGCTTATGTATTACTAAATTAGATGTATTAGATGGCTTAGAGCAAATTGGCTTGTGCGTGTCGTATCGATTAGACGGACAAGTATTAGACGTTCTACCTAGAGGTGCTGATGCGGTGAGTCGGTGTGAGCCAATATATGAGTATTTTCCGGGATGGACGCAAAGCACAGTGGGGATTACGGATTGGAATAAGTTGCCGATTCACGCTCAACAATATTTAAAAAGAGTTGAGGAATTAGCTCAAACACCGATTGCGATGATTTCTACTGGACCCGATCGAGAAGAGACGATCTTATTACAGCATCCATTTGATTAACCCAGAGAAGCGTAGCTAATGAAAATTTTTTTTAAGTCATTATTCTACTTCGCCTGTGCTTGGCTTTTATCGGCTTGCGCTGCTGGAATGGTTGTTGGGGCAGTTGGCTCGGTGATTGGTACGGGTGTTGATATTGTCACCGGTACTGTTGGTACAGTGATTGATGTTGTCACCCCGAGTTCGAAGTAAATATCCTGCTATTGGATTTGTTTGGTCAATTATCTGAACCAATGATGAGATTAAGACCTTAGTAAGAATTCACTAAAACTTACCTAAGGCTTCGATGATGATTTTGTAAGATAACGCGTAATATTTTAAAAATTACTCGTAAAGCAGTAATAATCAATTCAGGAGCGTTTATGCAAGAAAATTTAATCTTGATGGAAAAACATGGACGTGTAAGGCTTCTCCAAATCAATCGTCCCCAGGCTATGAATGCCTTATCACCAGAATTGATGTTGCAACTAGCAAAGTTACTAGAGGAGTTTGAGACGGATCCTGAAGTAGGTGCTGTAGTGCTTACCGGGAACGAAAAGGCTTTTGCGGCAGGTGCAGATATCAAGGCGATGAAAGACTGGAGTTACATGGATGTCTATCAAGCAGATTTTGTGACGAGTACCTGGGAGCGCATCGCTACTTTTAGAAAGCCGGTGATTGCTGCTGTTGCTGGTTTTGCCTTAGGAGGGGGGTGTGAGTTAGCAATGATGTGTGATTTTATTTTAGCCGCTGAAAATGCCAAATTTGGACAACCCGAAATCACTATTGGGACTATTCCTGGCGCTGGTGGCACGCAGCGTTTGGCGAGATTTGTTGGGAAGTCAAAGGCGATGGAGATGGTCTTAACTGGCCGCATGATGTTGGCTGCAGAAGCAGAGCGGTGTGGCTTAGTGAGTAGAGTACTCCCGATTGCTGAATTATTACCTGAGGCCTTACTGGTTGCTCAGAAGATGACTGAATTATCAAGTCCGATTTTAATGATGGCCAAAGAGTCGGTAAACCGCGCGTTTGAAGTTTCATTAGAAGAGGGTATTCGATTTGAGCGGCGCCTTTTTCACTCCAGTTTCGCTACAGAGGATCAGAAAGAGGGTATGGCCGCATTTGTAGAAAAGCGCAAGCCTGCGTTTAAGAATCGTTAGTCTTTAGAAATTTATTAAAACGTATAGAGATAATTTTGGCTGCAGAGAATCAATAGCGTTTATAAAAGACCTATACTTAAATACTTAGTCATTCAATTAGCGGATAAGCAATTAATACTTGATGAGTTTTTTGCTTACTTGTTTTGGGAATATCGATTAATTAAATGACATTTTGTAAAGAGTTAATATTATTGGAGACTAATATGCATTGGCTAAAGCTATTTATAATTTTGTGGATTCCACTTTCGGGAATAGTTTTTTCTCAGGATTTCCCAAATAAACCAGTTCGGGTTGTTGTACCTTTCCCTCCGGGCGGAGGTGGGGATGTTTTAATGCGACCGCTTAGTAAAAGATTGTCTGAAATATTAGGACAATCAATCGTAATTGATAACAAACCGGGTGCAAATGGCAATATTGGCGCAGCTTATGTTGCTAAAGCTTTACCTGATGGTTATACATTATTGCTCGGTAACAGCTCTATCCCAATTAGTGTTGGTCTATATAACCAATTGGGATACGACCCCTTAAAAGAACTTAGCATGATTGGATTAGTTGGTATTGCGCCAAGTACGCTTGTTTCTAACCCTGCATTTTCTCCAAAGACGATGTCAGAATTAATCTTATATGCAAAAAACAATCCTGGTAGGGTTAACTATGCCTCTGCTGGCTCTGGTAGCACTCCACACCTTGCTATTGAGATGTTAAAGATGGTAACTGGAACCAACTTTACACATGTGCCTTATAAAGGGGGCGGCCCTGCCGTAGCAGCGGTTCTTGGCGGAGAGGTGCAAATTTTAGTCACGAATACCTCAACAATCCTAACTCAAGTGCAAGCTGGTAAATTGCACCCGATTGCAGTTACTAGCTTGAAGCGCTCGCCAAT
Organism: Thermoflexus hugenholtzii JAD2; assembly: GCA_943325205.2. GTDB lineage: Bacteria > Pseudomonadota > Gammaproteobacteria > Burkholderiales > Burkholderiaceae > Polynucleobacter. The sequence continues at coordinate 30,700 of CALPOM020000009.1, forward strand.
CATGGCTAATGTTCCAACTATGGCAGAGACAATACCTGGTTTTGAGATAAAGACCTGGTACGGCTTAATGGGGCCAGCCAATATTCCAAAAGAAATAATACTGCGTTTAAATCAAGTAATTGTGCAAGCGGTAAACACGCCTGAGTTAAAAAACCAGTTGGTTCAAATGGGTTACGAACCAGAGAGTTCAAGTCCGGAAATATTGTCGAAGTTGCTAAAAGACGATATTGTGCAGTGGGGGCAGGTTGTGCGTGCTTCTGGGGCTAAGGTGGATTAATGAAGTGTTTTACCTAAAAGCCATATAGTTTTGAGGGATTATCTACTAAAATCAAATGTTGGATAGCTGGGTCTGTCGTCCATTCTTCAATTTGGCTGCATAGTTTGCCATCATCCGGCATTGGTGTTCCTGGTTCCATATTGACATGTGGCCAGTCGGTTCCCCATACGAGTCGGGTCGGTGCTGCCTCAATTAAGGCCTTTGCAAATGGGTTAATGTCACGATAATTGAGATCTTTGGAGGTTCTATATGGTGCTGAAAGTTTTGACCATGCTTTGCCAGTTTGTAAGAAATGCAGGAGGGATCTAAATCCAGGGGCAGAGATTCCTTTTTCAATAATTGGCCGCCCCATATGATCAATCACGACATCGATTGGAAAATCCTTAAAGGTTTCTGAGATATTAGAGAACTTTTCAATATCTAAGAGAAACTGGGTGTGCCAGCCATATTGTTTGACGCGCTCTCCCAAACGTTTCGCCGCATCTAGGGACATACCAATTTGATTCACTAAATTACAACGAAATCCTCGCACACCGCCGGCATGAAGACGTTCAAGTTCAGCATCAGTAATGTTTTCAGTCATCAGACCAATGGCGCGAAAACGATCTGGAGCAGTTGCAATTAAGTCTAAAGCTAAGGAGTTATCTAGGCCATAAACATTCGCATGTACGATCACAGCCCGATCGATGCCAAGAGTTTTTAGAACACGCAAGTAGTCATTCACCGTAACTGCAGGGGGAAGGTAAGCCGGTTGATCCATCATCGGATATTGTGCGATATGATCAAAAATATGACTATGACAATCAGTTGCATTTGGTGGCAATTGAAAGTTTGGCTTGCTTGTATTTGGATTAGGCTGTGGATTTTGAAATGGTAAATTATTCATTAATTGAGGCTTTTAAATAGTGATTTGAGGTTACTTTTGGATTCCATTATCCACCGAAACTGCCTGGGCCAGCAATTTCTTGTTAAGTAATAAAACTTGCTTATCCTTACTAACTAGTCGACAAGGAGCCTTTAAGATAGCTAGATCAATAAACATTTGATCATCTGGATCTGAGCAACGTATAGTAGAGGTTGGAATATAACTTTCTTGCAAATAAAAAGCCTGCTGTATTTGATGAATTATTTCATGGACATGTTCTGGGCTTAATTGAAATTGAGGACGCAAAAGGACTGCATGATATTCAGCAAGTATGGGTGGACTTACCCAAAAATCGAGGGTTTTATTTTGCAAGGCATATTGAAGGTCTGCCACCTGTTGATCTTTAAAGTAGAGTAAATCCAGGAGGATATTTGTATCAAGCACGACACGTGGATTCATGAATTTCTTATTAAATGAGTTAAATTAGCATATCAATGAATTATTCATCAATTAATCTACTACTGCATACATGATAAAACCTAGTAATCCCCTAAAAGAAAAAAAAGAAGATCGCCTTGGTACTGTTCAGGGTCATCGAGATGGTTTTGGTTTTGTAATTCCTGACGATGGTCAATTAGATATTTTTTTATCTGAGCGCGAGATGACGCGTGTGATGCATGGTGATCGAGTTTTAGTCAAAGTTTTAGGCACGGATCGCCGCGGACGACCCGAGGGACAAATTACTGAAGTCATTGAGCGTGCCAATCGACAGGTTATTGGTAGATTACTCAATGAAAATGGGGTATTAATTGTCGCCCCAGAGGATAAGCGAATCTCGCACGATATTCTGATACCTCCTAAAGCACATTTAAATGCTAAGTTAGGTCAGGTTGTTAGTGTTGAGATTGTTGATTATCCAGATAGTTATCGTCAAGCCGTTGGGCGGGTTGTTGAGATTTTGGGAGAAATTGATGATCCTGGCATGGAGATCGAGATTGCGGTCCGAAAATATGGTGTGCCCCACGAGTTTTCACCTGCCACTATCAAAGAGGCTGCGGCTCTTGCCGATGAAGTGCGAGAAGAGGACTTAGAAGGACGCGTAGATTTACGGGATATTCCATTAGTAACCATTGACGGTGAGGATGCCAGAGACTTTGATGACGCTGTATATTGTGAGCCTACAACCTTTGATGGTCATAAAGCCTGGCGCTTATTAGTTGCGATAGCGGACGTTGCGCATTATGTTCGTCCTGGCCACCCTTTAGACTCAGATGCGATGCGGCGAGGAACCTCGGTATATTTTCCAAGACGGGTTATTCCGATGTTGCCTGAGAAAATTTCTAATGGCTTATGCTCATTAAAACCCAATGTTGATCGGTTGTGTATGGTTTGTGACGCCGTGATTGATAGCAAAGGGATAGTCCAAGCATATCAATTTTATCCAGCTGTTATGCACTCGGCACAACGTTTTACCTACAATATTGTATGGGAAATCTTGAGTAATTCAAATGGGCCTGAAGCGGCTAAATATGCCAAGCAGCGAGGACTTTTAAATAATTTATACAAACTCTTTGGGGTTTTAAAGAGTTCTCGGGAGAAGCGTGGAGCGATCGATTTTGATACTACGGAGACCCAGATTATTAGTAATGAGTTCGGTAAAATTGAGCGTATTGAGCCTCGAACTCGAAATGATGCACACCGTTTAATTGAAGAATGCATGTTAGTTGCCAATGTTTGCGCTGCGAACTTTATTGGTTTGAAAAATCATACTAGTTTATTTAGGGTACATGGTGAGCCAACCATCGAGAAAGTCAATGCGTTAAGAGAGGTTTTACGCTCAGTTGGCCTCAGTTTAGAAGGGGGAACTAAACCACACCCGATCGATTACGCGCGCTTGATACAAAGTATAAAGGCTAGGCCTGACGCGGCGATGTTGCAAACGGTGATTCTACGTTCGATGCAGCAAGCGGTCTATCAGCCCGAGAATTTGGGGCATTTTGGTTTATCTTATCCAGCGTATGCGCACTTTACTAGCCCAATTCGGCGTTATCCAGACTTATTAGTACACAGGACAATTAAAGCCCTTTTAACAAAAAGTGTTTATAAGCCAGCAATTCCGGAAGACGTGCCACTTAATTTAGCGATGCCAAAAAATGGGCCTGGAAGGGTAAATGCGGCGTTAGTTAAAAAGCAGATTGCTGGTGATGAAGCTCAGAGTAATAGGCTTATCCCAAAAAGTAGTGCAAAGAAATCGGTTAGTGACGGTGTGGTAACTGCAACTTGGGCACAGCTTGGGGTTCATAGTTCTGCAAATGAGCGAAGGGCTGATGAAGCCTCGCGAGATGTGGAGACTTGGCTCAAATGTTACTTCATGCGTGATCGTCTAGGGCAAGAGTTTGCAGGCACGATTACTGGTGCGACCACTTTTGGCCTCTTTATTCAGTTGGAGACTTTATATGTTGAGGGTCTGATTCATATATCTGAATTAGGCGGAGATTATTACCAGTATGACGAAACTCGCCAAGAGTTAAGGGGCGAGCGAACAGGTATTCGATATCGGTTAGGTGATCGGGTACATGTCTTAGTCAGTCGGGTTGATTTAGACGCTCGTAAGATCGAATTTAGTTTAGTAAAAAATAGTCAAGATCGAGGCCGGTTTACTTCACCTGAAACGATGGATGATTTAGGTAAGCCTAATAAAAAAGCTGCTTCTAAGCATACTAGGCCGCCCGAAAAAGCACCGCAGCTTGGTCGCTCATCGAGTTCAAAAAAAACTGTAGCTGCAAAAGCGGGTAATAAGCCTAAAAGAAAGAGTAACGCCAAGGGCGTGAGTGAGAAGCCGGTAGCGCTTGTTGGTAGTAAGAAATCTCGGAGTAGGCGTTAATGGGACAGCAAATACTCGTTGGATTTCATGCAGTCATTGCTCGAATTCGTCAGGCGCCTGAGAGTTTAACGACAGTCTATTATGATTTTTCGAGGCGCGATCGTCGGATGAAGGATTTTATTGAATCTGCTCAGTCTGTATTAGGTCGTCGCTTGCATCAAGCTGATTCAGCCCGCTTGCGCCAGCTTGCTGGGCACGATCGTCACCAGGGTGTTCTAGCGTTTGCTGAGCCAGCTGCTATAGCCAGGACAATTCCAGAACTATTAGATAGCTTAGGGAAAATTCCGCCCTTACTCTTGATTTTAGATGGTGTGACAGATCCGCATAATTTAGGAGCGTGTCTTCGCGTGGCTGACGGTGCGGGTGCACACGCGATTATTGTTCCTAAGGATCGGTCTGCACAGTTAAATACTACGGTGAGTAAGGTTGCCAGTGGAGCGGCTGAGACGATGCCTTTTGTGGCTGTAACTAATTTGGCACGTGCGATGCGGGAGTTACAAGATGCAGGTGTTTGGGTCGTTGGAACTACCGAGGATGCCCAAAAAACAATTTATGATATTGATTTAACGGTTCCCATTGCCATAGTGATGGGTGCCGAGGGTGAAGGGATGAGGCGTTTAACCAAAGAGACATGTGATGAATTAGTCAGCATACCCATGCACGGCGGAGTTGAGAGTCTGAATGTTTCTGTGGCGAGTGGTGTTTGTTTATATGAAGTTGCACGACAACGTATCGCTTTGGGTGTGTTACGGGTTCAACAGAAATAGTCATTCAGAGACTGTGATTGCAGCAGAATAATTTTTTATGCAGTTTTTAGCAATTCAAGCAGTTGATCAATATCTTTACTAAACTGAGCAATACCTTCGGCTAATTTTTCGCGCGCCATGGGGTCAGATTGCATAGCTAAATTAAAACTCTCGGCA
>CALPOM020000010.1 GCA_943325205.2 Thermoflexus hugenholtzii JAD2
AACGGGTATGGAGTAATCATCTAATAGCCTTTCAATTGAAATCCATCTTGGCTCTTTGCTCATAATTTAATTTTTGAATAGTTAATGAATTAATACTTTAACCTAATTTTTCAGCTAACAATTCAGGATTTGGATGATAGTACCGCTTCAACATCGCCAAACTTTTATGACCAGACACTGCTGAAAGTTCAATTAGATTTGGTAACTTCTCCGCCATTCGTGTAATTGCCATATGTCGTAAATCATGGAAATGAAAGTCCTCTAATTTAGCCTTCGTTCTTGCACGGTGAAAGCTTGCTGATAGAGTAGGGCCCTCAATAGGATAAACATACCCGCTCATACTGCGTGGCAACTGCTGAAGTAATTCAATCGCTTTGCTTGAGAAAGGCACAGTTCGTGGCATCCCATTTTTAGTCATTGGTATAAATGCAGTTCGTTTTTCAAAGTTAATATCTGACCATCGTAAACCAAGGATTTCTCCTCGCCTCATAGCTGTAGCTAAGGCAAATTGCACCAAAGGATACACCCATATATTCCCGTTCTTAACCCTCGGCTTACACGCCTCTAATAGGCGGTTCAGTTCAGCCTCGTTGAGTATGCGATTTCTACCTGCTGGAGTTGATGGTTTTTTGACGAGTGGGACAGGATTCGTCATATTGATTCCCCACTCACGTCTTGCCTGATTAATGATGCTTGAGATAAAGGCTAGTTCTCGTATCACGGCACCGTTAGAAACAATTTTAAGCCGTTCATCACGGTATTTGCCCACCTGTGTAGGGGTAAGGGCGGACATACTTAATTGTGCAATCCAATGCCTTGCCAAAGCTTTTAGTCGGTATTGATTAACATTGTGATGTTTTAATGTTGGCAATACCTCATCTAGGTAGCGAAAGATAACGTCTTTAAATGGAGTACGTTCTGCGAGATTTGTATTTGTGTATGCGCCCTTATCTATATCGGTCTCTAGACTCCTTGCCCAGCGCTCTGCATCTTGTTTAGTATGAAAAGACTTACTGATGGGCTTTTGCCCTTTACGTTGGACACGGCCTTGCCATTTGCCGTGCCTATTTCTAAATGTCGCCATGTTCTATCCTTCAATAAGGACAGATTTAGGCCTTTCACATTCTTTTCTGCTTGAAAGCCCTATATCTAGGGCTTAGCCAATACTACTCCACTGCCTTGACCATATCCTCAATCACTTTCTTTGCATCACCAAAGACCATCATCGTTTTATCCATATAGAAGAGGTCATTATCTAGGCCAGCATAACCAGAGGCCATAGAACGTTTATTGACAATCACGGTTTTAGCTTTATATGCTTCCAAAATAGGCATACCAAAGATTGGGCTGCCAGGCGTTCTTGCCGCAGGATTTACCACGTCATTAGCGCCTAGAATTAAGACCACATCAGCTTGAGCAAACTCACCGTTAATATCTTCCATTTCAAAAACCTGATCATAAGGCACTTCGGCCTCTGCTAGAAGAACGTTCATATGGCCTGGCATTCTTCCCGCAACTGGATGAATCGCATATTTCACAATAACACCTTTATGAATGAGTTTTTCAGTTAATTCTTTTAAAGCATGTTGGGCTCTAGCGACTGCTAAGCCGTAGCCAGGAATAATAATCAGTGTTTCGGCATTCCCCATTAAAAAGGCTGCATCATCAGATGAGCCACTCTTGACTGGCCGTTGCGCTTGGGATCCTGCTCCCTGGTCAGTTACCGCGTCACCCCCAAAGCCACCGAGAATGACATTAAAAAATGAGCGATTCATCGCCTTACACATGATGTAAGAAAGGATCGCTCCGGAAGACCCAACGAGTGAGCCGGCTACGATCAACATCGAGTTATTCAGTGAGAACCCAATACCAGCAGCCGCCCAGCCCGAATAGGAGTTGAGCATAGAAACAACTACTGGCATATCTGCACCACCGATTGGAATGATGATGAGAACACCAAGAACAAAGGCAATGGCTAGCATGATTAAAAAGGGTGTCCAAGCAGCGCTTGCTCCGGAGTCAAAGGCAAATATAATTCCACAGCCAATCATGACCAGAGCCAAAATCAAATTCAGGGGATGCTGACCAGAAAACGTGACAGGAGCTCCTTGGAAAAGCCGGAATTTATACTTACCCGAGAGCTTGCCAAAGGCAATGACAGAACCTGAGAAGGTAATTGCACCAATAAATGTACCAATGAATAACTCAATACGATTCCCAATCGGCAGTGGAACTGGAATATTGAATGCTTCTGGTTCAGAGACGGCGGCAATTGCAATACATACTGCAGCAAGGCCGATCATGCTATGCATAAATGCTACAAGCTCAGGCATCTTCGTCATTTCTACACGCTTAGCCATCACTGCGCCGATACCGCCACCTACAACTAGGCCGCCTAAAACATACATTAAGCCACTAGTTAGAGAGGTGTTCGCTAGTTTACTGATGAGTCCGACCGTGGTTAAAACTGCAATTGCCATACCGATCATCCCAAATAAATTACCTCGAATCGAAGTAGTCGGATGCGATAAGCCTTTAAGTGCCTGAATAAAACAAATCGAGGCGACTAGATATAAAAGAGTAATCAAATCCATACTCATGCTGATTCTCCCTTAGTTACTTTTTTTTCTTTTTTCTTAAACATTTCCAGCATACGTTTCGTTACTAAGAAGCCACCAAATATATTTACTGCTGCCAAAGCCACAGCCAGAGTGCCCATTACTTTGCCAACTGGGCCGACTGTTAAAGCTGCTGCAAGCATCGCGCCCACCACAATAATTGCAGAGATTGCATTAGTAACCGCCATTAATGGCGTATGCAGTGCTGGGGTGACTGTCCAAACAACGTGATAGCCTACATAGATGGCTAGGACAAAGATAATGAGGTTATAAACTCCGGAGCTAATTTCCATAATGATCCTAATTAATTGTTAATTCGAATGACTTGGCCGTTTTGGCACATTAAGCATGCTGTGACAATATCATCATCACTTGGGATGGCTAAGGTGGCCTCTTTTGTTACGATTAATTTCAAGAAATCCAGAACATTTCTAGCGTATAGTGCAGACGCGTCGGCAGCAACTTCTGCTGGCAGATTGCTCAGACCAATTAGAGTAACGCCATGTTTAATGACAATTTGATCAGCTTCAGTTAAAGGACAGTTTCCAGAACCATTTTCACCTTTTCCAGCTGCCAGGTCGACAATGACTGAACCTGGTTTCATGGCTTGCACCGTTTCTGCGGCTAAAAGCATGGGAGCTTTTCTGCCGGGGATAAGGGCAGTTGTAATAACAATATCTGCTTGTTTTGCCCGTTCAGCCACCAAAATCGCTTGTCTTTGCATCCAGGACGCTGGCATTGGGCGGGCATAACCGCCAACACCTTTTGCAATTTCTTTTTCCTCTTCTGTTTCAAAAGGCACATCCACAAACTTGGCCCCAAGCGATTCAATTTGTTCTTTTGCGGCGGGCCTCACATCAGAGGCTTCAATTACAGCCCCTAAGCGCTTCGCTGTAGCAATCGCTTGTAACCCAGCAACCCCAGCACCTAAAATTAAAACCCGAGCTGCTTTTACAGTACCGGCAGCGGTCATGAGCATGGGCATAAATCGCTGATAGGTATTAGCAGCGAGCATAACGGCTTTATAACCAGCGATATTAGCTTGTGAGGAGAGCACATCCATGCTCTGAGCCCGCGTTGTTCGAGGCGCTGCTTCAAGTGCAAAGGCGGTAATTTGTTTTCCTGCCATAGCGTTAATAGTTGCCGAATCGAATGGATCAAGCATACCGATGAGAACTGTTCCTGGTCGCATTTGGTTTAATTCATCATCTGACGGAGCGCGAACCTTCAAGACGATGTCACAGTTAAATACCTCAGTAGCAGAGCCAATAGTGGCTCCAGCGGCAGTAAATGCCTCATCAATAATGCTGGCCTTAACCCCCGCATGGCTTTGGATGATCAAGCTATGACCGGCCGTGATGAGCTTTTTGACAGTCTCAGGAGTCGCTGCTACACGAGACTCTCCGGATTTGGTTTCGAGTGGAATACCAATACGCATGCTTTTCCCCACAATTTTTAAATGTAATTACCCTATATTTTATGGGTAAATTGATTTTAGTAATAAAAATGCCCTGTAAAACATTCAATCATACAATATTAGAATGTTAAAAGATATCGCAAGCGCCCTAAGTCTTAATGAGCATCAGTTGGTAAAGCCCCCACAAAGGGTTGTAATAGGGATGTCTGGCGGGGTTGACTCCTCTGTTGCCGCTTGGCTCTTAAAAGAGCAAGGCTTTGAGGTAGTTGGTCTTTTTATGAAAAACTGGGAAGATGATGACGATTCCGAGTATTGCTCCACTAGGCAGGATTGGATTGATGTAGTTGCCGTAGCAGATATTTTAGGTATTGAGGTAGAGATAGTCAATTTTGCTAAAGAGTATAAAGATCGTGTGTTTGAGGATTTTTTAAGAGAGTACTCTGCCGGGCGCACACCCAATCCAGATGTTCTATGTAATGCTGAGATTAAGTTTAAGGCTTTTTTAGACCATGCAATGCGTTTGGGTGCGAGTGCAATTGCAACTGGGCACTATGCACGCGTTCAACATGGGGTTAGTGGCTACGAGTTATTAAAGGCGACTGATTTAACCAAAGATCAAAGTTATTTTTTGCATCGTTTAAATCAAGAGCAATTGAGTCGGGTTCTTTTTCCTTTAGGCAATTTACCCAAAACCAAAGTCCGAGAGATTGCCGAAAATTTACATTTACCGAATGCTAAAAAGAAGGATTCAACGGGTATTTGTTTTATTGGTGAGAGACCTTTTAGGGAGTTTTTGCAAAAATATTTACCGAGCCAACCAGGCCCGATTAAGACCGCTAATGGTCAGGTGCTTGGACAGCATATTGGTCTAGCGTTTTACACGTTGGGGCAGCGCAAGGGGATCGGGATTGGGGGAAGACAGACCGGTTCTGGAGATCCTTGGTTTGTTGCAGCTAAAGATCTAGTCGCCAACAGCTTATTGGTAGTGCAGGGTCATGAGCATCCTCTTTTAGAGTCGGCAACTTTGCATGCACAGGATGCTAGTTGGGTTTCAGGAAAGTCACCAGTAGTGAGTGACCACTATTGCGCTAAGACCCGCTATCGTCAGGGTGACGCACTATGCTCTCTAAAATTCCCAGAAGACCCGTCAAATCAAAACAGTTTTGACCTGGTTTTTTCAAAGAAGCAGTGGGCGGTAACGCCTGGCCAGTCTGCTGTCTTATACGATGGGGATATCTGTTTGGGGGGCGGGATTATTTATTCGAGCGCGCATACTTAGCGGTTTTCCGGTGGGTTTTGAGGATGCAACCTAGACCCACTGGAAAGTTGATTAAGCTGGAAATGCGGTCTCGATAAAAGAAGACCTTGTTTGGAGTTTATTCACCAAATCAGCTAAATTCGGGTAGTCTTGGCCCCAAGTGATTTCTGGGAATCGAAACCTGAGGTACTCTAAAGCTGTACCGACGGCAATATCTGACAGGCCGAAGTGATTATCAAAGCACCATGGATTTTTACCAAGGCCATCGGACATGGCTTGCAAGCCTGCAGAGACTTTTTGCATTTGTCGATCGACCCAAGCTTGACAAACTTGACCGTTACGTGGCGCCCAAGTTTTTTCAAGGCGCACCAAGATTGCCGCATCTAAAACTCCATCTGCAAGGGCCTCCCAAGTCTTGACAGCCGCTTTTTCTTTACCAGTAGAGGGAATTAATCGACCCACTGGACTCAGGGTATCGGCATATTCCACGATAACGCGCGAATCAAACATAGCTCCGCCATCTTCCATAATCAGTGCGGGCACTTTACCGAGTGGGTTAACACCGGATAATTGGCTATCAGCAGACCACACGGGATCAATAATTAGCTCAACATCAATTTTCTTTTCTAAAAAAGCAATCCGAGCTTTACGAACATAGGGACTAGTAAGGGAACCAATTAATTTCATGAAGCAATCCTTGAATAAATAGTGTGTTTGTATCGATTACGAATAAAATAGCAGAGTCTAAAACTATAAATTAAAACTGTGCCCACAACATTATCCACCCTTAATGCACTTTCCCCAATAGATGGCAGATATGCTTCTAAAACAGATGACTTAAGGCCATGGCTATCTGAAGCAGCGTTTATGCGTCAACGGGTCAAAGTCGAAGTTCATTGGCTGATTGCATTAGCTCATTCGAAATTGCCGCAAATGCCAAGTTTTGATCAAACCTCTGAAGCGTATTTATTGCAGTTAGTAGAGCAGTTTTCAGAGCAAGATGCCAAGCGTATTAAAGAGATAGAGGCGGTAACTAATCACGATGTAAAGGCTGTAGAGTATTGGTTAAAAGAGCAGGTAAAAGGGCAAGACCAGTTAGAGAAAGCGAGTGAATTTATTCACTTTGCCTGTACCTCAGAGGATATCAATAATACTTCCCATGGCATGATGTTAAATGGGTCTGTGCATCAAGTAATGCTTCCCAAATTAGAAGCTTTGTTGGACTGTTTAGTCAATCTTGCGATAGACAATGCCGCTATCCCGATGATGTCTCGTACCCATGGTCAACCAGCATCTCCAACCACACTTGGTAAAGAAATGGCAAATATTGCTAAACGCCTAGAGCGTAGTATTGAGCAAATACGTGCGGTCCAGATGTTTGGGAAGATGAATGGTGCGGTCGGTAATTACAATGCCCACGTTGCAGCATATCCAGATTTTGATTGGGAGTCATTTTGTCGTGCAGTTGTAGAAGATCGCTTAGGTTTGGTTTTTAACCCTTACACAATACAAATCGAGCCACATGATGCGATGGCAGAATTGTTTGATGCCTTCGCACGAGCAAATACGATTTTACTAGATATGAATAGAGATATTTGGGGTTATATTTCTTTAGGATACTTTAAGCAGAAAACCAAAGATGGTGAAATTGGTTCATCGACTATGCCACATAAAGTTAATCCGATTGATTTTGAGAACTCAGAGGGCAATCTAGGTTTAGCCAATGCCTTACTGAGGCACTTATCGGACAAATTGCCAATTTCTCGCTGGCAGCGCGATTTAACAGACTCAACAGTTCTCAGAAATCTCGGCACAGCTTTTGGTCATACGCTGATTGCTTATGATAGTGCGATCCGTGGCTTGCTCAAGTTAGAAACAAACCCAAGTCGTTTAGCTGAAGATTTAGATCAAAGCTGGGAGGTTTTGGCCGAGCCGATTCAGACTGTGATGAGAAGATTTGGAGTGCCCAATCCTTATGAGCAGTTAAAGACATTAACGCGCGGGAAAAATATTACTAAAGAAGACTTACAAAATTTTATTCATCAGTTAGATATTCCCCAAGATGCTAGGGACCGATTATTGTTAATGACACCGAGTAATTACTTAGGTAAGGCAATTGAATTGTCACTTCGACTAAAAAATCAGACTCGGAAGTAGTCGGTCATATTGATTACTTGGCAAACGTAAATAATGCCATACATGCAATCTTTACCACGGATGTTGATGATGATTATTTATCAGTGCGCGTGGCATCTGATTGCGCCTTTCGCCTTAATTCGGTTATGGTTAAAGGGTAGAAAAGAGCCAAACTACCGCCAAAACATCTCTGAGCGTTTTGGTTTTTATCCTAAAGTCATTGCATTCCAAGACCCTATTTGGTTGCACGCCGTATCTGTTGGAGAGACGCGCGCCGCGACTCCTTTTATTCTAAAGTTATTAGAACAAGGTCAGAGAGTTTTATTGACGCACATGACACCGACTGGTCGAAAACTCGGAAGTGAAATCTTTCAAGATGCAATTGCCGCAAAGCAACTCATGCAGGTTTATTTACCTTATGATTTTTGTTGGCCGGTTGGTCGATTCTATCGATATTTTAGGCCGCGACTTGGCTTATTGATGGAAACAGAGGTTTGGCCCTATTTGATTTTATTCGCTAAACAAAAAAATATGCCGATTTATTTAATCAACGGACGACTCTCCGAGCGAAGTGCGCGTCGATTTGCGCACTTGGAAGGATTCAGTCGAGAGGTATTTCAATCTTTTACTGAAATCTTGGCACAAACCCCAGGGGATGCGAAAAGATATCAAGCCTTTACAAAAAAACCAGTTCGAATTACTGGTAACTTGAAGTTTGATGTGCATTTAGACAGGTATTTAGTGCAATTAGGTGCTGTCTGGAAAAAGAGCCACTGGCCAAACCGCGTAACTATTTGTGCTGCTAGCACCAGAGATGGTGAGGAAAGTCTGATTTTAAAAGCTTGGCAACAAGTAGATAAAACTCAAAATCCCTTATTAATGATTGTTCCAAGGCATATGCATCGTCTTGATGAGGTCGTTGCAAGTTTGCAATCCCAGCAGTTGCGCTATGAACTACGCACACAACTTCATCGGGCTAAACTCATCGATGTGGATGTGCTCATTGGTGACACAATGGGCGAGATGGCTGCTTATTTAGAATCTAGTGATGTGGTGGTTATGGGCGGAACGCTGCAAGGTACTGGAGGTCAAAACTTAATAGAGCCATGCTCCTTAGGTAAGCCAGTAATACTAGGACCATCCACATACAATTTTGCCCAAGTAAGTCATGACGCTTTGCAACTTGGAGCTGCGCTTAGTTTAGGATTAGATCCAGATGTAGCTGAAAATATATTGACAGATCAATTAGCGCAATATTTAAATCAACTCATTTCAGAGCCTGAAAAAAGGTTGAGTATGTCTATTCAAGGGCTTCAGTTTTCTAAAGATCATCAAGGTGCGACTCGGCAAACTTTAGAAATTTTAGGCCTCTAAAAAAAAGTGCGTATTTCATTTGCTAGGATATCCGGAATTTCCTCGGGGATATAGTGTCCAGATGGGAGGTGGTGACCGGTAACCTCTTGAAAAACTTCTTGCCAGTCACTAATTGGATTAAAGCAGCGATGTACGACGCCCTTTTCTCCCCAAAGTGCACAAATGGGCATTACTAATTTTTTGCCAAGGTCTCGAAACTCTTGATCATGGATCAAATCAATCGTGCTAGCTGCTCTGTAATCCTCGCACATAGCATGCAAGCATGCTGGGTCTTTCATCCAGTAGACATATTCTTTAAAAGCTTCTGGACTAAAGGGATTTTGAATACCCGCTTTTGCCCCCATCATTTTGGGCAATAAAAAGTCGACCTGATTGCCAATTAATGTCTCTGGTATGGGTGTCGGTTGTATTAAAAAAAACCAGTGCCAATAGGCCGTGGCAAACTGCTGAGTTGTGTTTGCATACATTTTCCAGGTAGGGGAGATATCTAGTACCATTATTTTTCGAATGGCACTGGGATAATCGGTAGCGAGGCGGTGAGCGACTCTACCGCCTCGGTCGTGGCCTACTAGATCGAAAGTGCGATGACCTAGCGAGTGCATTAATTCAAGCATATCGCGGGCCATTTCGCGTTTGGAGTAATTCGCATGATCGGGCAGGCCTGGTGGTTTGGAAGAGAAGCCATAACCGCGTAAATCGGGGGTAATACAAGTAAATTGACTTTTAAGTAATTGCACAATTGGCTCCCAGATTTTTTTGGTTTGGGGAAAGCCATGTAAGAGAAGCAGTGGCGGGCCAACACCTTCTTGAAGGTAGGCTATTTCAATTGGTCCATGAGTTGCATGATATTTAAAAATGGCATGGTGCATGATGGGATACTTTCAGTAAAATAGACTAGGCAATTTTTTTACAAAATGTTTTCGAAAAAGTAGGTACCGCTTGATGTCTGATAACTTGATGCACGAAACCGCGCTTTTATCCCCAAGTGATTTATCACGCGTCATTGAAATGGCCTGGGAGGATCGTACGCCATTTGAAGCCATTTCTCAACAGTATGGATTGTCAGAAGCAAACGTGATTGCGTTGATGCGGAAAAATCTACAAGAAAGCTCATTCAAAATGTGGCGTAAACGAGTAACTGGCCGAGTGACAAAACACCGTCAATTAAGAGATCCAGCAATTAATCGTGCTTACTGTTCTAGCCAATACAAATTCAAGTCTTAAACTTTAGCTCCAAAATTAGGATCTTCATCACGGGATGAAGGATCTTCTTTTTTCGGCTCTACTTTGATTAAATCCTCTCGTTTAACCCCAAGCCACATTGCTATAGCAGCAGCCACGAAAACTGAAGAGTAAATTCCAAATAAAATACCAATAGTTAGGGCAATGGCGAAATAATGGAGTGAAGCGCCACCAAAGATAAGCATCGCAAGGACCATCATTTCGGTACTACCGTGCGTAATAATTGTTCGGCTGATCGTACCGGTAATGGCACTATCAATAATATCAGGGGTATCTAATTTTCTATACCTCCGAAAGTTCTCTCGGATTCGATCAAAAATAACGACTGACTCATTGACCGAGTAGCCCAAGACGGCCAGGACTGCAGCTAACACTGAGAGAGAGAACTCCCATTCAAAAAAGGCAAAAAACCCCAGAATAATAATTACGTCATGTAAATTGGCAATAATCCCTGCGAGCGCAAATTTCCATTCAAACCGCATGGAAAGATAGATCATAATTCCAATAATTACAAAAATGAGTGCTTTAATGCCGCCATAAAGAAGTTCTTCACCAACTTGGGGCCCCACAAATTCAACGCGCTGCAAGCTTGCACTGGGATCAAGTTTAGACAATTCTTGCATGAGTGACTGGCTCTGCTGTGCCGAACTCATCAAGGAGCCATCAGGATTTTTAATCAGTGGTAGTCGAACCATGACATCTTTTGAACTGCCAAAATTTTGCACATTGACATCGGTATAGCCTAGTTTAGAAATGGCACTTCGAATTGGTTCTAATTCAGTTGTTTGGGAATATTTCACTTCGAGAACCGTGCCGCCAGTAAATTCAATAGAAAGATGTAGTCCCTTATAAGCAAGAAAAAAGACTGCCGCTAAAAAAGTAATTAGAGAAATCGCATTCAATACGAGTGCATAGCGCATGAAGGGAATATCTTGACGAATTCGGAAAAATTCCATGTTCTAACCTATAGAAATTGATTGCAATTTTTTCTGACGGCCGTACCACAAATTGACTAGACCACGAGAGAAGAAGACTGCTGAAAACATGGAGGTCAGGATACCCAGACAATGAACGATTGCAAAGCCTTTGATTGGGCCTGAGCCAAAAGCTAGTAGAGCTAGTCCAGCAATCAAGGTCGTGACATTAGAGTCTAAAATAGTTGCCCAAGCCTTATCAAAGCCGATTGAAATTGCCGTTTGCGGTGACGCCCCAGCACGCAATTCCTCCCGGATACGTTCATTGATTAAGACATTGGAGTCAATCGCCATTCCTAAAGCAAGCGCCATCGCTGCAATACCAGGAAGGCTAAGCGTTGCTTGCAGCATTGAAAGAACAGAAATCAGAAGAAGAAGATTGACGGCTAGTGCAACGACCGAGAATAAGCCAAAAATCATGTAGTACACCAACATAAAGATGGCAATACCAAGAAAGCCATAAACAAGGGATTTAAAACCTTTTTCGATATTTTCAGCCCCAAGGCTTGGTCCAATGGTTCTTTCCTCGATAATCTCCATGGGAGCGGCTAGGGAGCCAGCACGCAGTAAAAGTGCGAGATCATTAGCACTTTGCGTTGTTGGTTGTCCGGTAATCTGGAATTTTGTTCCAAACTCACCTTGGATTGTTGCAATAGTTAATACCTCACCACGACCTTTTTCAAAGAGGATCATCCCCATGGGTTTTTGAAGATTTTCTCTAGTCATTTCTTGCATTGCTCGGCCGCCTGCTGCATCTAAAGTTAGGTTGACAGAGGGGCGCTGATTTTGATCAAAGCCTGCGCTGGCATCGATAATACGGTCACCAGTAATAATGACGGATTTTTTAAAAACCCCTTGGCGATCGCCAAAGCGAAAGGCATCCATACCTAGAGGAGGGGTTTCATTCAGTCCAATACTAGATTGCACTGGGTTGGCTAAGCGGGCCTCAAGAGTTGCCGTTCTACCAATAATATCTTTTGCTCGAGCTGTATCTTGGACGCCGGGTAGTTGAACAACGATTCGGTCATTACCCTGTTTTTGGATGACTGGCTCTTTCACAGCTAATTCATTGACTCGCTTATTCAGAGTCAGGATGTTTTGCTTCAGGGCGTTATCTTGAATGGCTTTGCTTGCTTCAGGTTTTAATGTGCCGGTAATTAAAAAGTGATCTAATTTTTTTTCAGATTTGAGATTCATTTCACTCAAAGCATCTTTTAACGCTTCTATTGCTTTCTCAACATTGGTATCAGTACTCACCTTGATATTGAGCGTCTCGTTTAAACGTTCGATACTTTGATAACGAATGGATTTCTCTCGCAGTTTTGATCTAGCATCTGAAGCTAGGGCAGTAACTTTTTTCTCAACTGCACCTTTCATATCAACTTTGAGTAAGAAATAAACCCCACCACGAAGATCTAGACCTAAAGGCATGGACAAGGCATTGATGCTGAGTAGCCAGTTGGGGGTATTCGTTAATAAATTGAGAGCAATGATGTAATCTGGATTACTTAAGTCTGCATTGAGTTCTTTTTCCAGTAGGTCTTTAGCTTTTAATTGCGTATCGGTATCTTTAAATCGAATCTTGATCGTTCCGCTAGAACCTTGCGCTTCATAGAAACTTCCATTGCTGCTGATTTTGGCATTGGCTAGTGCGAGATCAGCCTTTTCTTGCGTATTTAAATCAATTTTTGAACTTGTTTTCGATCCAGCTATTTGAATGGCTGGAACTTCACCAAATAGATTTGGGATAGAGTAAACAACTCCAATCAAGAGAGCTACAGCAATAACGAGATATTTCCAGAGAGGGTAGCGGTTCATGCAAACTCTTAAATAGATTTCAAGGTATCTTTAGGAAGAACAGCTGCAATCGCAGATTTTTGCATTTTGACTTGGAGATTTGGAGCTAATTCAAGAGTTACATACTGGTCTTTTAACTCGACAACGCGTCCAAGCATGCCGCTGACAGTTGAAACCTCATCGCCTTTCGCGACTGACTCAAGCATTGCTTTAAGTTCTTTTTGACGTTTCATTTGTGGGCGAATCATGACGAACCATAAGACACCAAACATACCGACCATCATGATGATAGAAGATAGTCCACTATCTGCGCCACCACCACCAAATTGTGCGTAAGCATTATTAATCCACATATTTTTTCCTCTATTAAATGAAGTTAATCGATAACCGACTATTTTGATGCAAATTACAAATTCTGTTGATTTTAACGGACTTATGCAAACTTACCTAAGAACTCTGTCTTTAGGGTTCTTGAACACCAACTGCCCGGTCATGATGAAACTGTTTTACAAACGGCCCAAAGGCTTGTTTCTCTAGAGATTCTCGGATTTCAGTCATTAAATTGAGATAGTAATGGATGTTGTGAATTGTGTTCAGTTGTGCGCCTAAAATTTCATTGACTTTTTGTAAATGGTGTAGATACGCACGGCTAAAATTTTTACAGGTATAGCAAGAGCATGTCCCATCGAGGGGTTTTAGATCGTTTTTAAACGTGGCATTACGAAGTTTTAAATCGCCAAAACGCGTAAATAACCAACCATTTCTAGCGTTGCGAGTTGGCATTACGCAATCAAACATATCGATGCCTTGTGACACACTGAATACAAGATCTTCCGGAGTGCCAACACCCATTAAGTAGCGTGGCTGATGGCTTGGTAGTTGATGACCAATATGACGTAAGATGCGTTCAAACTCCGGTTTTGGCTCTCCGACAGATAAGCCACCGATCGCTACGCCATCAAAACCTTGCGCAATGATTCCAGCTAGCGAATGCTCACGCAAATGTTCAAACATACCTCCTTGAACGATTCCAAATAGGGCATTCCCGGTATGAAGTTCACGAAAGCGCTTTACGCTTCGCTCTCCCCATCGAAGGGATAATTCTAAAGAAACCCTAGCCGATTTTTCATCCGTGGGAATCTGATTGATTTCATAGGGCGTACATTCGTCAAACTGCATTGCTACATCGCTATTGAGTACTGCTTGAATTTCCATGGAGACTTCGGGCGACATAAATAGTCGGTCACCATTAATCGGAGAGGCGAAGGTCACACCTTCTTCGGAAATCTTTCTCAGAGCGCCTAGGCTAAAAACTTGAAAACCTCCCGAGTCCGTTAGAATTGGGCCAGACCAACCCATGAATTGATGTAGCCCTTGGAATTGTTGAATGACTTCAGTGCCGGGGCGAAGCCACAAATGAAAGGTATTACCTAAAATCATTTGTGCATGAGACTCTTTTAAATCTCTAGGGGTTAAAGCTTTGACTGTCCCATATGTTCCTACTGGCATAAACATCGGGGTTTGGAGTGTGCCGTGTGGTAATCGAAAGGAAGCCCGGCGGGCATGCGACACCGGGTCTTGATGAGAGACTTTAAACTGTAAGTCGGGATTTGGTGAAGCTGTCATGATTTCCTTAGAAACATGGCATCGCCATAGCTAAAAAAACGATATTGCTTAGCAATTGCATGTTGATATACTTTCTGAATTGTAGACGTGCCAGCAAAAGCGCTGACTAGCATTAAAAGGGTTGATTTAGGTAAGTGGAAATTTGTAATCAAGGCATCAACTACTTGAAACTCATACCCTGGCGTTATAAATAAATTAGTGTCAGCTTGGTCACCCATTGTAAAAGCCGACTCTAAAGCGCGCAAAGAAGTGGTTCCAACTGCCACGATACGGCGCCTTTGTGCCACAGCCAGATCAATTGCAGCACGTGTTTTAGGCGAAATAAAATACTGTTCGAAGTGCATTTGATGTTTGGATAGATCCTCATGTCGCACTGGACTAAACGTGCCAGCACCGATGTGCAAAGTAATGTGGGCTATTTGGATACCTAAAGATTGAAGTTTCTCCAGTAAAGGTTCATCAAAATGTAAGCCGGCAGTCGGTGCTGCTACCGCTCCTGGTTGATTAGCAACGACAGTTTGATAGCGATTGGCATCGTGTTGATTAGCATCATGATGAATATAGGGTGGCAGTGGAAGTACCCCATATTGATCAAGAAAATCGAGTACGCTAGATGGAAACTGCACATCATAGAAGGGTGAAATTTCCGAGTGTGTTAATTCGGATTGGTTCGCATTTTGATGCCGACTAAGGACTTGAAGGCAGACTTGATTATCGGGTGATCCGACATAAATAAGTGATCCAGGTTTTGGGGGTTTAGAAGCTTTAATTTGAGCTAAAACACAATTTTGGGGTTGGACACGCTCAATCAGTAATTCAACTTTGCCACCCGTGTCTTTAGTACCAAAAACACGCGCCGGGATGACTTTTGTATCATTAAAGATTAATAAATCCCCCTTTTGTAATAATTGGACAATATCGGTGAAAATAAGATCTTTACAAAGAACTTCATGACTTGGAACCTGCACCATTACATCTAATAGGCGACTGGCACTTCGCTGCTCTAGCGGGTATTGCGCGATCAGATCTTTGGGGAGTTGATAATCGAAATCAGTAAGTTGCATTTTTAAACGTAAATAACCCTATTTTAAACCTGTCTAACACATGGTAAAGCCCACTTCAACAGCGCAAATTAAAGCAGTACAGACCCCATTATCGCGCCTAGGCTTAGATACACCTGCTGCTTTAGCATTACATTTGCCAATTCGTTATGAAGATGAAACAAAGATTGTAAATATTGCCCAAGCAATTGTAGCTTTAGCAACCTCAGCAGTACAGACTCAAGGATACGTGATTCGTTGTGAAGTACAGTTTCGACCAAGAAGACAATTAGTCGTTCTGATCGCTGACGAGACGGATGAGTTGACCTTACGTTTTTTAAATTTTTATCCTAGTCAACAAAAACAAATGGCAGTAGGTATGCACTTACGCGTTCGTGGTGATTTACGGCAGGGGTATTTTGGACCAGAGATGGTTCATCCCACCGTAAAAGTTTGTTTACCGGATGCGCCTTTATCAAAAGAACTAACGCCAATTTATTCGACGATTGCAGGATTGGGGCAGGCAACTCTTAGAAAAGCCATCGAAAAGGGTTTAAAGGAGCCCGAATTAAAGAAATTTTTAGAGGAAATATTTACGCCCGGAGTTATTTGTCAGAATAAATACCCATTTTTTAGTGAGTTACCCAGTTTAGAGGAAGCGATTCGTCTTTTGCACCATCCGGACTCTCATACAAACTCAGCTAGTCTATTAGAAAGGACGCATCCAGCGTGGCGACGGGTTCAGTTCGAAGAATTATTAGCCCAGCAAATTTCATTACAGCAGGCGCATATGGAGAGGAAGAAAAGGCAAGCACCAGCTTTTTGTAGGCAGAAAAACTCCCGTAAGGATGCGTTTCTCCAAATCCTACCCTTTCAACTCACTCAGGCACAGCATAGGGTGTGGGGTGAGATTACTGCAGATTTAGAGCAGGCTTATCCGATGAATCGTTTATTACAAGGCGATGTTGGTAGTGGTAAGACTGCGATAGCAGCCTTAGCAGCTTGCTACGCGATTGAAAATGGTTATCAAGTTGCCTTAATGGCACCGACAGAAATTTTGGCAGAGCAGCATTATCAAAAGTTTTTACCATGGTTCACTAGCTTAGGAATTTCAATTGTCTGGCTCACGGGAAGCCTAAAAGTAAAGGAGAAAAGATTAGCCCAAGAACAAATTATGCGTGGCGATGCTCAATTAGCGATCGGCACACATGCCTTGATTCAAGAAGGCATTATCTTTGCCAATCTAGGCTTAGCAATCATTGACGAGCAACATCGTTTTGGAGTCCGTCAACGATTACAACTCCACGCCAAAAAGGGTACAGAGCCGGTTTATGCACATCAATTAATGATGTCAGCCACACCCATTCCAAGGACTTTAGCGATGACGTATTACGCAGACTTAGAAGTATCGGTGATCGATGAATTACCGCCAGGACGAAAACCTGTTGTGACTAAATTAATTAAGGAAAATAGAAGGCCTGAAGTAGTTGTTGGTGTTCAGCAGGAATTAGCCAAAGGACGACAGTGTTATTGGGTTTGTCCTTTAATAGAAGAGTCTGAAGTGCTGCAGTTAAAGACAGCACTAGAAACTTTCGAGACCTTATCGAACACTCTTTCGGAATATTCTGTCGGATTGATTCATGGAAAATTAAAAGCTGAAGAAAAGTCCAGCATTATGGCGCGCTTTAAAGATGGCCAAATTCAGTTACTCGTTAGTACAACTGTCATTGAAGTTGGCGTAGATGTCCCCAATGCAACTTTAATGGTCATAGAACATGCGCAACGATTTGGATATGCTCAGATTCATCAATTACGAGGACGGGTCGGTCGGGGAGCTGAGCAATCCGTTTGTATTTTACTTTACAGCGATGCCTTATCGACTGCTGCTAAGGAGAGGCTTCAAACTCTGCGCAATTCTAGTGACGGGTTTGAGATTGCAGAAAAAGATTTAGCCTTGCGGGGGCCAGGAGAGTTATTAGGTGCGAGACAATCGGGGGATACGATGTTACGGTTCGTTGACTTACAACGCGATGCTTGGTTAATTGAAGCAGTCAAAGATCTGGCTCATGATTTATTACAAAATGAACCGCAGTTAGCCAGGAAGCATTTAGTGAGATGGTTAGGATCACGAACGGAGTTATTAAAAGCTTGATAATCATATTATGACGCTCACCGAATTAAAATACATTATTTCTTTAGCCAAAGAAAAGCACTTTGGAAGGGCAGCTATTGCCTGCCACGTATCTCAACCAACCTTATCTGTTGCAGTTAAAAAGTTGGAGGATGAGTTAGGCGTTCAAATTTTTCAGCGCCATACTGCAGATGTCAGCTTAACGCCTACCGGAAATTTATTAATCGAGCAGGCACAACTCGTTATCCAAGAAGTGAAGCGATTTACAGAGATGGCCAAAATTGGTATTGATCCCATGCGTGGACCTTTACGATTAGGAACGATTTATACCATTGCACCCTATCTTCTGCCTAGGGTGATTCGTCGTGCTCGGGAGTCTTTACCTGAAATGCCTTTATTTTTACATGAGACCTTTACAACGGTTTTATTAGAGATGCTCAAGCATGGAGATTTAGATTGTGCAGTTTTAGCAACGCCCTTTAATCCGCAGGGACTTGAATCAATTCCATTATATGAAGAGCCCTATCTAGTAACAGTACCAAAAAATCACGAGTGGGCAGATCGTCAGGCAATACAGCCGCATGAATTAAGTACTCAAAACATGTTACTGCTTGGCGCAGGACATTGTTTTCGGGATCATGTTTTAGAAGTTTGCCCTGAATTAAATCGTTCGAAAGTGCATTTTGAGGATGGGCCTCAAAATTTTGAAGGATCGTCATTAGAAACCATTCGGCAGATGGTTGCTGGCGGTATTGGAATTTCTGTCTTACCCAGAACGGCGGTTACTGATTTGAGTGTTCAGGATGGGTTAGTTCGCTATATTCCATTTACGGAACCTGAGCCTTGTAGAAGTATCGTATTAGTTTATCGAAAAGGAATTAGTCGGGTACAGGCTGTAGAGGCTTTAGGTCGAGTCATTCGAAGTTGTGATATCCCAGCAGTTAAGTGGGCAAGCATGGCGGACAAATAAAATTGATTCTACGTAAAGAGCACTTGCGACAATATGTCTATTTGATTAGGTTACACAAACCGATTGGAACTTTACTGCTGCTGTGGCCAACTCTTTGGGCCTTATGGTTTGCAAGCGATGGTCGACCTGACTGGTCACATGTATTGATATTTTGCATTGGCACTCTTTTGATGCGCAGTGCCGGTTGTGCTGTGAATGATTATGCCGATCGGAATTTTGATCGGCATGTAAAAAGAACGCAGTATCGGCCATTAACAGCGGGTGAGATTGAGCCAAAAGAGGCCTTAGCAGTTGCTGCAGTATTAGCAATGATGGCATTTGCGTGCGTACTATTTCTCAATCAGTTGACTATATTTTTATCTTTTATGGCATTAGCCATCGCGGTATTTTATCCATTTACCAAACGATTTTTTTCTATTCCACAGGCGATTTTAGGGATTGCATTTGGTTTTGGGATACCGATGGCATATGCTGCAGAACTTGGACAAGTACCGCTAGAGGCGTATATTTTGTTAAGTGCAAATATCTTTTGGGCAATTGCATATGATACGGCTTATGCAATGGTTGATCGAGAAGACGATTTACGGATTGGGATTCGAACTTCTGCCATCACCTTTGGCTCATATGACGTGTTGATTATTTCTTTATGCTACGTTGCATTTTTAAGTTTACTAGGTTACCTAGCGGTTGCTGCACAACTCAATCATTGGTTTTGGGTAGGTTGGTTGAGTGCTTCAGGTTGTGCTGTCTATCATTTTTTATTAGTCAGAACTAGAAATCCTGAGCAATGTTTTCAGGCGTTTAACCATAATAATTACTTAGGGGCTTGTATGTTTATGGGTATTTTTTGCGCTTATTGGTGAGTTACCACCGGTTTTACGAGATTTGTTGGATATTCATGCTCTGGAGAAAACGCCAGTTTATTTTTCACTAAACTCTTGACCCATAGCAACGCTTCTAGCATGGGCAGCGTGCACTGCCTCTTGCAAAATCTCACCCCAATGCTTTTCCTTTAGGACCTCTAGGGCGGCAAAAGTTGTACCACCTTTAGAGGTAACTTTTTCCCGAAGCGCTGCTGGGGTTTCGGGTGATGCACTCGCTAGGAGTCCTGCACCAATAACAGTTTGGATGGCAAGTTGATTCGCTTGATCAGAATTTAAACCAAGTTTTTGCCCGGCAAGTTGTAAGTGTTCTATGAAAGAAAAAACGTACGCGGGCCCGCTACCTGAGAGGGCTGTCACACTATCGAGCAGATGCTCTTGGGAAACCCAAATAGACTGCCCAATTGAATCACATACCCAGGTAATTAATGCTTGATCGCTTTGGGAAATCTCTGAAGATGCGTATAGTCCAGTCACTCCTTTGCCGATAAGGGCTGGTGTATTTGGCATGGCACGGACAAGTTGGGACTGATTGAGGTGGATTGTAATATCTGCTAGTTGGACGCCTGCCACAATACTTAAAAACAAATGAGTCCTCTTCAAAGTTTTTGGCGACTCGAGAGTCTGTCGTAATTGCGCTAATGCCTCCCGTAATTGCTGGGGTTTAACTGCCAAAATGATGAGGCAGTTCTTACTAAAAAAATCCTCGCCTTGGCTAATATCGCTCGCCACGTTGATTCCGAAAGATTTGATTAAGTTATCGCGTGCCAATTGCAGGGGATCGATTGCCAGCATATTCGATGCTTGGACGTTTTTATTTAAAAGACCCCCAATCATTGCATTAGCCATATTTCCGCCACCAATAAAGGCAATACGAAGATTTTGTGAAAAATGTGGGTTGGAAGTTTGCATCATTCTAATTTTACTTCCTTAGCAGTTCTTGAACCAAAGATGGCAGTGCCTACGCGCACCATTGAGCTACCTGCTGCAATAGCTTGCTCTAAATCCTCGGACATGCCCATAGAAATCGTGTCAAACTGCAGCGCATCATCTTGTGGGAGAAGACTTTGAATCGCGTTGAATAACTCGCGGAGTTTTTGATGAGCTAGCGCTACGTTTCCAGCCTCCGGAATCGACATAAGTCCACGTAGTTTGACACGCGGTAGTCTTGTAATAGCCTTACATAGTGTTTCTGTCTCAGAAGGATGAGTACCACTTTTACTATTTTCGCCACTCATGTTGACTTGAACTAGTACTTGTAAGTCTGGCAAATTACTAGGGCGTTGTTGCGAAAGACGTTGGGCAATTTTGAGTCGATCAATACTTTGGACCCAGTCGAAATTTTCTGCAACTGCAAGGGTTTTATTGCTTTGTAGAGGGCCTATAAAGTGCCACTTCATGTGTGATTTGATATCTTGAAGCGCAATAATTTTTTCAATAGCCTCTTGTACATAATTTTCACCAAAGTGTCGCTGACCTGCTTCAAAAGCAAGTTTGACATACGTTGCTGGCTGAGTTTTTGAGACCGCTATTAACTCCACGGAGTTGGGAGTTCTTCGGGAAACTTGGCAGGCTTGTGCAATACGATCTTGGACTAGTTGGAGTTGCGTAGAAATACTATTCATCAAAAAATCACGCTGGCAGAAGATCATCAATTATTTCAATCCAGTGACGCACTGGGAGAGAATCATTTTGGAGATGGCTAATACAGCCAACATTACCAGAAACGATTTCTGTTGCTTGATAGGTAGAACCTGCCTGCACTAACTGAGACACTTTCTGATCTCGCAGTTGATTTGATAGGTTAGCCTGAAGAATAGAATATGTTCCTGCTGACCCACAACACAAGTGGCTATCTGCGCACAGGTTGACTTGAATACCCATCTTGCCGAGAAGTTCTTCGACATTACCTCGAATTTTCTGGCCATGTTGCAGCGTACAGGGAGGATGATAAATCACACTTGCAGACTTATTTGGTGTAATTTGTGCGGTTAATTGCTCGGCGTATTTGGGGAGTATTTCGCTGATATCTTTCGTCATGGCGCTAATTACGTGCGCTTTCTTGGCATAGGCTAAATCATTGTGTAATAAATGTCCATAGTCTTTAACTGTCACTCCGCAGCCTGCAGCATTCATCACAATCGTTTGGATTTGTTCTTGTTCGATCAGTGGCCACCAAGCATCAATGTTTCGCCGCATATCTTGCAGAGCGCCAGGCTCATCGCTCAGGTGTAAACGGATTGCTCCGCAACAACCTGCAGAAGGCGGAGCAATTAATTGAATATGTAGTTTTGCAAAAACGCGTTGAGTAGCATGGTTAATATTTGGCAGCATACCAGGCTGCACACAACCCTCCAAAAAAAGCATGGTTTCTTGAAACGACGATGAGTTAGGGATTTTTTTTGATGAAGATGAATTACTCAGAGGAATTTTTTTCTGAAGTGGTGTTGGTAAAAAGGGTCTAAAGATTCTGCCAATTTGCATTGCGGGATTAAAGATATAGGATCTTGTAAGGCCCTCTTTTAAAGCCCAGCGAAGCACTCTTTGCGCCAGGGGTCTTGCCGGATTTTGGATTTGTACCCACTGTCGACCAATTTCTAGGAGGCGGCCATATTGCACTCCACTTGGGCAGGTAGTTTCACAGTTTTTACAGGTCAGACAACGGTCCAAGTGATCGCGTGTTTTAGCGGTAGCTTGTTGGCCCTCTGCTATTTGTTTAATCAAATAAATTCGGCCTCGTGGGCCATCTAACTCATCTCCTAACAGTTGATAGGTTGGACATGTAGCATTACAAAATCCACAATGAACGCAATTAGACAGTAGTTGTTGAGCAAGCAGTCCAACAGGCTGATCTGCTAGTTCTGGTGATAAGTTGGTTTGCATAATTGTTAGGGCATTCTGCCTGTTTGAAAGACGCTATCTGGGTCAAAAGTACTTCTTAGTCGTTGCACAATTGGCGCAAGAGGAGCCGTTAGAGCTTGATCTTGCAGTTGGGTAAAAACGCCCCTATTGGGTTTATTTAAACTCTTAAATAGAGTGGCATGTCCACCATGAGCGAGCGCCATTTGCTTAGCTTGCTCGGCCCCTAGCGGGCCTAAAAACCAGCGTTGCCCCCCCAGCCATTCTATACATTGATTACCGGGGAGTGGTAAAGGTGGGGATAGTGGATTGACAGCAAATCGCCAAAGATCTGTTTGCTCATGATTGATAAAAAAATCTTGCGTTTGTTCACGCATCATTAGCCAAAACTGATTCGCCATTTCAGGGTCGAGCATCTTTGCATCTGGGGTAATTAGTAGTTTTACTTGTGCAGAGCGAACGGCTGCTTGCGCACCTGATAAGCGAATTGTCAGAGTGCCAGTTGATTCGTCACCTTGCCAAGTACTAGCAGATAAGGGCAGTGGTTGACTAGCCCAGGTATTCATTAGCGTAATAGCTTTTGCTTGGCTCATTGGAACTTGGATAGTTGCGCTTGCGACCGGTTTAGGAAGGACTTTGAGCGACACTTCTAGTAAGAGTGCAAGGGTACCAAGAGAACTTGGAAGAAGCCTAGAGACATCATAGCCGGCGACATTTTTCATGACTTTACCACCAAAGGAAAGAATGTCTCCTCGACCATCCATAATTTTGCAACCCAAGACAAAGTCTCGAATGCCACCATAGTGGCCTCTACCTGGACCCGCAATACCGGCAGCAATCATCCCACCAATCGTTGTGAGAGAGCCAAAATGTGGTGGCTCAAAAGCAAGCATTTGGTGATGATGATTTAGGGCTAATTCCACTTCTTCTAAAGGGGTACCAGCACAAACGGTAATAACTAATTCTTCTGGCTCGTAATCTAAAATACCCTGGTAGGATTTTGTCAATAAAGGGGAGCCTTGTAAGGCATTCCCATACCAATTTTTGGTTTGACCGCCAGCAATCCGGAGGATCGTTTGCTGTTGCTTTGCCTGCAGGATTTGCTCTTTAAAATCAGCTAGTGCGGATTGACTTGCGGTTGACATTAAAAACGCTCTAGCTCTGGATGAGGCAGGATGCCCCGATTGATGCGCATTCTGCCATATTCAGCGCAGCGGTTGAGTGTCGGGATTAATTTATTAGGATTTAGTAATTTTGGTGGATCGAATGATTCTTTAACGCCGAAAAAAATAGCCCGCTCCAGATCGGTAAATTGTACGCACATAGAATTAATTTTTTCCATACCCACACCATGTTCACCCGTGATTGTTCCACCGAGTTCAACACAAGTTTCAAGGATATCTGAGCCGAACTCTTCGGCCCTTAGCCATTCGGCATGATTGGCCCCATTAAATAAAATAAGGGGGTGCATATTGCCATCACCAGCATGAAAAACATTCATACAGCCGAGTTGATACTTTATTTCCATCGCTTTGATACGTTTAAGGAGTTCAGCAATTTGTCGCCGAGGTATTGTACCGTCCATACAATAATAGTCGGCAGACAATCTACCAGCAGCCGGAAAGGCATTTTTACGACCACTCCAAAAGCGCAGACGCTCGGCTTCATTGGCTGAGATTTGCAGTCGGGTTGCGCCACTAGCTATTAATACCCGGCTCATTTTTTCAATTTCTTCATCCACTTCTTCAATGGTTCCATCGGACTCGCACAATAAAATAGTTACTGCATCCAGGTCGTATCCAGCATGCACAAATTCTTCGACAGCTTTTGTCGCTGGTTGATCCATCATTTCAAGGCCAGCTGGAATAATGCCAGCAGCGATCACAGCCGCGACTGCATTACCGCCTTTCTCTATATCATCAAAACTAGCCATAATGACTTTGGCGATTTGTGGTTTTGGAATCAGCCGCACGGTCACTTCTGTAATCAGGGCGAGCATGCCCTCGCTCCCAATAAAAACGGATAAGAGATCTAGGCTAGGACAGTCAGGGGCAAGGCTACCAAATTCAACCACCTCTCCAGTAATCAGAACCGCCCGAACACGCAAAACATTGTGTAGGGTAAGACCATATTTCAAACAATGAACACCACCCGAGTTTTCGCTAACATTGCCACCAATAGAGCAGGCAATTTGGGATGACGGGTCTGGAGCATAATAAAGGCCAAGGTGCGCTACCGCTTCAGAAATAGCCAAATTACGAACTCCTGGTTGCACGGTTGCAATCCGTGCTACGGGATCAATATGAACAATCTTTTTTAGTTTTGCCAAGGAAAGAACCAGGCTATTTTCTAGTGGCATTGCACCACCTGACAGTCCAGTACCAGCTCCCCGAGGCACTACAGGTATTTGAAGTTCGTGGCAGACTTTGAGAATACCCACAACCTGATTTTCAGTTTGGGGCAGGGCAACAGCTAGGGGCATTTGTTTAAATGCGGCTAAACCATCACACTCATAAGGAATGGTATCTTCTGGATCCCACAGAAGTGCATCTTCTGGTAAGACGGTTAAAAGACGGTCGACAAGCCGCTGTTGCAGCGCGAGTAGGGGGGGTGGAGTAATCATGTTCATCATTTATTATCCCTTTATAATACATTTTATGGGAAATCGTTTAACACAAATTGCTACTCGAACTGGAGATACTGGAACAACTGGCCTAGGGGATGGCTCACGGGTCATTAAAGATCATGCGAGAATCTCTGCCATGGGAGATGTTGATGAGCTTAATTCGCAGATTGGAGTCTTGTTGACTGAGGAGTTTCCAGCCCACGTTGCGGATGAATTAAGGCAATTATTAAGCCAAATACAACATGATTTGTTTGATTTGGGAGGGGAATTATGTATTCCCAATTACACCCTTTTAAAAGAAGAGCAAGTTCTTCGATTAGACGAAATGTTACAAAAGTATAACGAGCAACTGCCTAAACTTGCTGAATTTATTCTTCCGGGTGGGACTCGCGCCGCTGCTCAGATGCATATTTGTCGGACTATTTGTCGAAGGGCGGAGCGGTCGATCGTTAGTTTAGGTATTTTAGAGGCAATCAATGATGCCCCTAGGCAATATGTTAATCGACTATCGGATTTGTTTTTTGTTTTAGCAAGGTATTTAAATTTGCAGGCTGGTGGAAGTGACATATTGTGGAATCATGTCAAATCACCGGCCAACTAAATACGATTCCAATTTGAACTAAACATGAACTTAACGAGAGCTTCGTTCAATTGTTGCCATTGATTCATCCGACTCACACGATGAATCGATGGGCTGCAATGTGTACAGCTCTCATGCCGCAGTTCTAGGACCGTCGTTTTCTGACGCCAGTTGCTAGAATGTCTAGAGTCTTTAACGAGTCAGACCAACTAATACATGCATCCGTAATACTCTGACCAAAGAGTAATTTCTTCGGATCATCTTTACCTGGGGTGAATTTCTGAGCCCCACCTTCTAGGTGACTTTCGATCATGACACCAAAGATAGATTGAGAGTGATTTGCCAGTTGGGCTGCCACATCTTTGGCTACTTCGATTTGAAGTTCATGTTGCTTACTTGAATTTGCATGTGACAAGTCAATCATGATAGACGGATGTAGCTTGGCAGTTTGTAGATCATGACAGGCCTGAGCAACACTTTTTGCATCATAGTTTGGTGTTTTACCACCGCGCAAAATGACATGACAATCTTTATTACCGCTAGTTTCTACAATGGCAACTTGACCATTTTTATGGACTGATAAAAAATGGTGTCCACGTGCTGCCGCTTGAATTGCATCTGTGGCAATTTTGATATTGCCATCTGTCCCATTTTTAAAACCAATCGGTGCGGATAGTCCTGATGCTAATTCACGATGAATTTGACTTTCTGTCGTTCTTGCACCAATAGCTCCCCAAGATATTAAATCCCCGATATATTGTGGGGAGATTACATCGAGAAATTCACTGCCAGCAGGCATTCCTAAGCGGTTAATTTCCATCAGGAGTTGCCGAGCAATGCGAAGACCCTCATCAATCTTACAACTCTCATCTAAGTAGGGATCGTTGATTAACCCTTTCCAGCCAACAGTAGTCCTAGGTTTTTCAAAATAAACACGCATGACGATCTCAAGATCTTTTTTATGATGCTCACGCTGCTCTAAAAGTAACTTCGCATATTCAATTGCCGCACTCGGATCATGAATTGAGCAGGGTCCCATAATCACGAGGAGTCGATCATCACTACCTTGAAGGATGGCGCGAATTCTTTTACGAGTCTGGCTGATGAGTTTTTCCATAGGAGTGTTTGCAATTGGAAAAAACCGAATGAGATGTTCAGGCGGTGGGAGTATGTTGATACTTTGAATCCGCCTATCATCTGTGGCAGACGTTTTATCAATACTTGCGTACCAATTTTCTTGGTTATTGGGGGTTTTATCGGTCATCTTTGTCCTTGATAAATGATAAAAATTGCATAAAAAAAACCGCCATCTATTTTGGCGGTTATTGCGAGGAAATAGTTAGAACCTTACCCCTTAACCACCAAGTGGGGGATCGAAAAGTAAAAGTGAATAAATTTCCAGTTCATATTCAATAATTTAACACAAGTTAGCACGACAACCTTGTTTATCGTTAAACACTCCCCCCGACCACCATGCTATCCAGGCGAAGCGTCGGTTGACCAACACCAACAGGAACGCTTTGACCTTCTTTACCACAAACACCGACGCCCTCATCAAGCATGAGGTCATTGCCAATCATGCTGATTTGCTTGAGAGACTCAGGGCCGTTACCAATAATCGTGGCACCTTTAACAGGATATTGAATTTTGCCATTCTCAACCCAATAGGCTTCTGTAGCTGCAAAAACAAACTTTCCACTTGTAATATCGACTTGCCCTCCACCAAAATTAAGAGCATAAAGACCTTTTTTTAAGCTGGCTAAGATTTCAGCTGGGTCGCAATGGCCACCTAACATATATGTATTGGTCATCCTTGGTAGGGGTAAGGAGGCATAACTTTCTCTTCGACCGTTTCCAGTTAGGGGCATTTTCATGAGACGTGCATTGAGTGAATCTTGCATAAATCCCGTCAGAATTCCGTCTTCTATTAAGGTGTTGCACTGTGTTGGGTTGCCTTCATCATCCATGTTGAGAGAGCCTCTGCGACCATTTAAGGTGCCATCATCTACAATGGTGACTCCCTTCGAAGCTACTTTTTGTCCAAGCTTACCTGCGAATGCCGAGGATCCTTTCCGATTAAAGTCTCCTTCGAGGCCATGTCCAATTGCTTCATGCAGCAGGACTCCAGGCCATCCCGGCCCCATTACGACTGTCATTGGGCCGGCTGGGGCAGGTTTGGATTCTAAATTAATTAATGCTGAATGAACGGCTTTATCAACCCAACTTTGTAGCAGATGACTAGTAAAAAGGCTATAGTCTGTTCTGCCACCACCACCCGCGCTGCCCATTTCCCGGCGACCTGCTTGCTCCGCGATAACTGTAATGGAAACGCGTACTAATGGTCGGATGTCTGCAGCAATATGACCATTTGCTTTGGCAACATAGACTACATCAAATTCACCGGTAAGACTTGCCATGACTTGAACAACCCGAGGATCTTTGGCACGAGCTAATTGTTCAATTTTCTCCAATAAGGCTATTTTCTGCTCAGTTGGAAGACTATGAATCGGATCTTTCGTATGGTAGAGGATTGGCCTTGGATTTTGGGGCCCAGGATTTAAGGTAATCTTTTTTTTCCCGCCTTGCAGACCAATTACTCGGGTTGATTTAGCAGCCTCCATGAGCGTATCGACATTGATTTCATCGGCATATGCAAAGGCGGTTTTTTCACCAGAAATCGCCCTTACGCCAACGCCTTGATCAATACTAAAGTTACCAGATTTAACAATGCCTTCTTCCAAACTCCATGACTCATGTCGCGTATGTTGGAAATATAAATCAGCATCATCTAAACGATACTGATACATCGTATTGAGTGCTCGTTGCAAGTCTGTCGTGTCTATACCCCCAGGCTCTAATAACAAATTTTGGGCGGTAAGAATAGCTTCAGACGGGGTATTAGACATAGATTACTTAAATAAGAAACTTAACGATGAAGAAGAGCTGGTAGTTTAGTACGGATATCAATAATTTGTTTTTTCTGCAGCTCGCTATAGACCACACCTTCACCCTGAGCTAATTCGCTGATGACTTTCCCCCAGGGATCGACAACCATCGAATGTCCCCAAGTTTTTCGACCATTTTCATGCGTACCTCCTTGTGCCGAGGCAACAACATAGGATTGGTTTTCAATTGCCCGAGCTCTAAGTAATATCTCCCAATGATCTTGACCGGTAGTGTATGTAAAAGCGGCTGGTATGATGTGACAATCGATTGTACCCATGGATCGGTATTGCTCTGGAAAGCGAATGTCATAGCAAATACTTAAGCCAAATTTCCAAGAGTCATTACCATGTTGTATATCCCAAGTTGTACAGGTACTGCCCTTTTGTAAAGTGACCGATTCATCATAACTCTCAGCCCCCGCAGAAAATGAGAATAGATGAATCTTATCGTAGCGAGCAATGACTTGACCTTGCGGGGAAAAAACCAAAGTTGTATTCCAAACCCGA
Source organism: Thermoflexus hugenholtzii JAD2 (assembly GCA_943325205.2). Lineage (GTDB taxonomy): Bacteria > Pseudomonadota > Gammaproteobacteria > Burkholderiales > Burkholderiaceae > Polynucleobacter. Next base: position 28,982 of record CALPOM020000010.1, read on the forward strand.
TTTGGGTTATCTGAGGATAGTGGGACCGTCCCAGCTACGAGAAATACGTGATTTTGGAAAGCTAGCTTTGACAAATGATCTTGAATAGGCCCAGAACCAAAACTTTCTTGGATCTTTAGTTTATCTTCATCCGCTTTACCCAAAAGACAGAAGTATTCAGGCAAAACGACTAAGACGCTTCCAGCTTGAGCTGCCTCTTGGACAAATTTGGTAGCTACTGCCAAATTTTGCTCCAAAGAGCAACCCGAGACCATTTGAATACTAGCAATTTTCATAGTAATAAGCTTAGCATCTTTTTTGTTGCTGCGGAAATTAGTCAGGCGAAGGGCTTGCTTTGGGAGGCTACTTTTTTTCTGGCGAATTGATTAACGCCTTAGAACGAATCGTTTTAATAATTTCCGGATCAATTGGCTGACCTTTTTGATCAAGAGGGATTACTTCTGGATCAGTCCAATTACCTTGGATTAAATAATCTGCTTCCAGAGCTCGGTTTAGTCCACTGGTAAAAAGATATTGACCGACTAACACGCTAAAGCCAATGACTGGTGTCATTAAAAAATAGGCTGCAACTGATGTAGATGCCATATTCAGTCTGGGGTAGAGGGTTATTCTTAAATCCTGAGTCTCCTCAAGTAGGTTGATTTGACCTCGCATAGCGATGCGGGCGAGGGTACTTAATAATTCAAAATCATCCGTTAAAAGTAGGCCATTTTTTAGTTGCCCTTTGGCAGAGATTAGGTCAAAGGGGGTGCCTGGTGTGACTAACTCACCGATGCTTCCTTTGAGATTAAGGGTGGCAAATTTAAATAAGCTTTGAAAACTTAGAATACCTAATAATTTTGCTACTCCGGGATCAACTTGTAAGATTTCCCCTTTTTTCATTTCAAAATTGAGATTACCGCTCAGGGTTTTTTTATTAAAGTCCTGGGGTGGCCCTTGCCAAAGGAGATTTCCTTTGAGGGAGCCTTCCCCATTTGACATGACCTTAGCATAGCCAAGTTCTTTGAGTAAAGCACCCCCATCTGGGGTGGTTATTTCAACTTGTAAGCTTGTTTGACCACTGCCAATTGAAGTTTTCTGCCATTGTCCGGAGCCATTTAAATTCGCAAAACGGTTTTTAATCGTGAACGATTCGATATTCCAATTTTGGGGTTTGCCAAGAGCTTTAAATTTCAACTCACCGAGTTTTGTATTACCGACAGTGAGTTGATCAATTTTTAGATCTAGACTTGGCAAGGGGGATGCGGTGGAATGATTACCAATTGCCGTCACTTGAGCGCCAGTTTTGGCGACGGGCATTTCTGGATTAGGTATTTGTAATTTGATGAAGTTTGCTTCTATGGCACCTGTGGGCGAATCCGCGTTTTTGTCTTGAAAACGAACTGTACCTTCCACAGATGGGGATATGAGATTCGCAAGCCATTGCCCATTGATCCGCTCGGCTTTTAGGCCAATATTTTCAAATTTATGGTTAGCAAGTAATAATGTTTTGACTTGGCCTTCAATTTTCCCTATTGCCTCATCTGTTGCAACAGCGGTAATTTCGGAAGATTTTTGAGTGGTTTTTATTAACTCTGACCAAGCATCTAAATTAATACTTGGAGTATCAAATTGAATCGAAAGTCCCTTACTAGGTAAAACAGGGGCCAGGTTACCAATAGTTAAGCCATGTTTTTCAACACGACGATCTTTATAAGTACCAATTGAGTGGATTAAATCGCCAAGTTTAATTTGCCAATCGATACCTGTTGAAGTATTTGTTAGATTGGGGGAGGTTGATGAGCTTGGAATAAGTACCTGGATAAAACCAAGACTTGAATTACCACTTTTTTTATAAATTGGATCTGGTAGATCCACGCCTAGTTGTTTGAGATCTAAATTGAAATTAACGAGGGTTCGACTCACATTTTTATTAATACTACCCTGATAATTAACCGGCCCTTGCCACTTCTTACGGAGGGAATCTGGGGTTAAGAGACCATCCTTGGGGAGCAGTTCTATGAGCCGACTTGATTCGATTTCACCAAAAATATCGAGGACTCCTTTAGTGGAGAGGTTATTTTTAATATTGATAGGACCGCCCAGCCAATTCCCCTGCAAGTCAATTGTTCTAAAGCTCGTCTCATCAATGACTAGTCGACCTTTATTGACTAGTCCAGATGGAATTTCTTTCCATTTAATTAGATTATTTGAGAGATTTAGATCAGCAACAACTTTCGTAGGGGTTTTAGAAGCAAAAGATTCAGTGATATCAACTTGTAAGCTCGCATCTCCACCAAAAGTAAAAGTTTGGAGTTCGTCTTTAAAGCCAGTGGCTACAGGGGATGTTCCAAGATAATTAACCATATCATTGAGTTTGCCTTGCGCGGTGCCAGAAACATTTAAAACCGATGGTGATTGAGATAAATTCATGGTGGCTATAAAGTCTTTAGCGAGAATACTTTTGAATAAGCCATTTGGAACTGTGACTTTAAGTGCGTCGTTACGAATCGATACAAGAGCGTTTACTTGAGTAAAGGGTAACCACTCCCCGTTGCCCTTATTCGTAAGTGGTACTGGTGTAAAGGTAATATTTGCAAGATTAGCATCCAGATCAAAAGTGCCAGGATGCTTTTTTGAAAATGGTAAATAATTGGGGTCGCCGCGGATAGTGAGTTTGCCATTTTTGAGGGTTCCGGAGTTGATGCTTTTGCTTAGATAATCCAGCGTATTTGCTGGAATAACTTTTGGTAAATAGGACACAAAACTAGTTACATCCGCCTCTTTAATTTGTAAGTCTAAATTTAATTTGGGAGGAATTGATTTTGTCGCAGTGGTTAGCTGAAAATTAGTCTGTAAATCGATATTTGCATTATTAGCAATTAATTTTTCACTCTGAATTTCCCAAATATCATTTTTCTTCAGCCAAGATATTTTTCCTAAAATGCTATTGAGGGTAAGACTTTTTTCAGAAATAAACTGACCAGCTTGTAGTTTGACATTCGAACTATTTAAATCGAACGAGCCTGTCGTGTCTTTAGCTAGAAGATCTCCCGTAATTCCCTGAACGCCAGGAAAATCTTTAGAGGCTTCTTGCCAACCGATATTCGATACTTTGGCGCTAACTTCATAATGCGCTTGAGGCTTACTAATTGGATTAAATTGGGAGAATTGTGTTTTTTGTTTTTCCCACCGAATTTGGAGGTTATCAATTGCGCCACTAGGCTCAAATTTTTGAAATGTTTTTAGCCAGGCAAAGTTTAATGGCAAACTTTGGGCAATTCTAGAAATTTGACTTAAGGGGATATGCGGTGCACTAGCAATAATCTGTTCTATTTCGTGAGTATCTTTTTGAAGTCCCAGGGTCACTTGTAGATCTTTTAATGAGTTTGGTGGTAGATTTGTTTGGCCAAAAAATTGCCAGTCGAATTGCTTGGCGGTGATTGTTTCTTGTTTTCCTTGGGATTGGATAAGTAATTCAGTATTGAGTAGGCTTAGTTCAAGGGGGTTACTTTTTTTATCCCAATCGATTCGCAGATTCTTGGCATTAAGCGTTGCTTGGCCGTTAATTAAGCCACCTTCACCGATATCGATAGAACCAAAGCCGTTGATAAAACCATCACCACGATGATTCGGATTTTTTGTAAGGTAGAGTAATCGGCGCACGCTTACCTGATCTAGTTGCCAATCAAATCGCCCAATCCAATTACGCCAATTACTTTGTTTACTTGTAAATTGATGGGTGAACTGACCATTTAATTGAATCGCGTTTTGGGATTGACCGGAGTCCGCAATTAGGCGTATTTGATGGTGGAAATCTTCATTAGCGATGAATAAATCACGAATAAAAAAATCCAGATTAGTTGTTGACTCGAACTCATCTAAAACATGTATTTGAATATTTTGTGCTTGTAAGAGATTCTCACTCATAAACCACGGTAGAGTGGATGAGTCAGAGGATTGATTGATTGGTATTCCAGCGACACTCCAATCGCCCTGAGGGTTACGATGCGTGTGAATCTTGATACCATGGGTACTTAACTCATAAAATCGTGGCGCGCCAGACCAAAGAGTATCCCAGCGAAAAATAGCAGAAAGATGAGGTACTAAAAGAAGTTCTTGATCTACGGCAAATTGCGCTGACTGCCTTTTTTTGAAACGAAGTTGGCTTATTTCTAAGCTTGGTCGCCAATTTTTCCAGCCAGTTTGGATTTGTTCTAGTTCGATATCAACACCCAATTTATTTCCCATATACTGAGCAATTGTGGCTTGTCGAGAAGCCAACTGAGGCCAGATAAGGTATCGAAACACCACTTGAGTTAAAACCAAATAAAGAAGGGCCGAGCCACAGATGAAATAACCAATTCGACGCAATAAAACGACCCATTTAGGGATTAAAGTATTGTCATGAGTTGGCGTGTTCACGTGAAAATTTTTGGGCTTTTATTGTTCAAATTATGTAACTATTATCCATTAATCAGATGAAAGATAGAAAGTTTTTGAGGATGCCTATAAAAGTTGTCACAATAGAGTAATGATAAGTAATATCAATCAAGCGAAGCAGTATTCAGAATTTCTGAGTCGTTGGCTAATAGCTAATCCAGAATGGGAAAATTGGCTTCTTCATAGAATCGCTAAGCCGATCGACCGGAAAATTTTAGAAGCTATTTTTCAA
>CALPOM020000011.1 GCA_943325205.2 Thermoflexus hugenholtzii JAD2
ATCCAAAGGGGATTATTATTATCACAAGCCCTCCGAATAGCACCATGTGGTTTTGATTCTTTTTACTGTGGATTACTAGAAATTGGCGAGCATTCAGGTCAGCTAGATACTTTACTCACTAAAATTAGTAATGACCTAATTCGTCAAGAAACGCTGCGCTCTAAGTTAAAGAAAATCCTAACCTATCCAGCCTGCGTTTTATTCATCTGCCTAGGGATGTTAACTAGTATGCTGATTTGGGTTATACCGAGCTTTGAGCATATTTTTCAGAGTTTTTCTGCGCAACTGCCCCCTCTTACGCAATTTTTATTACACCTATCGAGGCTAACTCAAGAATATGTATTGGTTTTTATATTTAGCTTCTTCATGATCGCGCTTATTAGTTGCTATCTTTGGGTACGGTCCATCAGCTCACAAAGATTTGTAGATCAGTTGTTTTTAAAAATACCTATTTTTAACAAATTACTTCAGCATCTGTTGTTAGCCCGCTGGACCGCGACTATTGCAATCCTCCAACAATCTGGTGTGCCACTTCTAGATGCTATGCGAATAAGTGCTAGGTGTTCCGATAACTGGGTAGTTCATGATTTGAGTGGGCGTATGTACCAATTACTGTGTCAGGGCCAAAATATTCATACTTCTGCAGTTTTATCTGACTCCAATGAACTTTTATTTGATCCAATGTCGATCCAATTACTTCGAGTAGGAGAAGAGTCTGGTAGTTTGACGAGTATGCTTAACTACCTTGCCAACTTCCATGAAAAAAAGTTAGATGAGAGCTTATCTGTATTGATGGAAACTATAGAGCCAATGCTTGTCATCGTCATGGGACTAATTGTTGGCACTATGGTAATCGCCCTCTACCTGCCACTTTTTCAATTAGGTCAAATAGTATGATGAACCTGTATCTCTATCTTTGTATCGTGATACTCATTGCACTAGCTGTAATTGACTTCAAAACTTTTATGCTGCCTAACTATTTAACATATCCATTTGTTTTATCTGGGCTAGCAATCAACTTTTTCAGTAGTACTCGCCTTTGCTCACCCACCGAATCCATGAGTGGCGCTATTATCGGTTTTGTAACCCTCTGGCTTTGTAATCAAGCATATTACCTATACGCTAAAAAAGATGGCATCGGCATGGGCGATGCTAAATTATTAGCTGGCCTTGGCGCCAATTTTGGCTGGTTATGGGTCTTTCCTTCGCTATTATTAGCTTCCATATTAGGCCTCATTGGTGGTTTAATATGGCTCAGAATGAAAGGTTTATCTACTACCGAGGCTTTTCCGTTTGGTCCTTATATTTGTCTTGTTGGCATATTATGGATTGTGGATTATCTTTTTAAATTGCATTTATTTACCACCCTTTTTCTATAAGAATTTATGCTAAATACCAACGCTCCTTTGAGTCTAGGGCCTTCTCAGCATCCTCTTCGAATCGGCCTAACTGGGGGAATTGGCTGTGGTAAAAGCTCAGTAGCCAAGGTGTTTACCGAATTAGGCATCGATGTCATTGATAGTGATGCTATCGCTCACCAAGTGACCGGCATCAATGGCCCCGCAATTCCAGCAATTACCGCAGAATTTGGCCAGGAGTTTATCTGCGCTGATGGGTCGATGAATCGTCCTAAAATGCGGGAGTATGTATTTACCCACCCAGAAGCTCTCCAACAACTCGAAGCAATTACTCACCCATTCATTCAACAAGCAAGTGCACAGGCCATCCAAAAAATATCTTTGAAGTCGCCAGTGTATATAGTCTTGATGATACCCCTCTTATTCGAGTCAAAGAATTGGCAACAATCTTTTCAAAAAATAATTGTGGTTGACTGTGCTATACAAACCCAAATTGCCCGCGTCATGGCTAGAAGTCAAATGAACGAGAGCCTGATTTTGCAAATTATTGCTAAACAAACCCCTCGTGAGTTTCGCTTACAACATGCCGATTATTTGATTGATAATGAAGGCTCACCCTCCCAATTACTAGGACAAGTTCGCGCCATTCATGATCAACTCGTCAAAATAAGTACTAATCCATCGTTTTAAAAAGAGTTCCTCCTTTTTGTCTAAGTCTAAAAAAGAGGGTTTTATGTACTTAACTAATAAAAAAGTTAACTATTTAGTATATTCATCATAAAATAGGTTTAATTTAAAAAAATATACGCCTGTGCTAGTTTACGAATATCCCTTTAATGAAACTGTTCGCAGTATCCTGCGCTTGGAATATTTATTCCAGCGGTTAGAGGTATTTCTTCAATCGGACAATCCAGAGCATCATCTAACGGCTATTTCTTTAATGTTTGACATTGGGGATGTGACATCTAGAGCAGATCTAAAATCTTCCCTATTAAAAGAACTTGAAAGGCAAAGAGCTCTTTTAGCCTCTTTTAGAACAGAGGCATCAGTTAATTCTGCGGCCCTGGAGTTAACCATTAATGATCTAGAAAATTGTCTATCCAAACTGAATCAGTTAGTTGGTCGGCCTAATACCCTAATAAATGAGAGTGAATGGCTGGCAATTATCAGGTCTCGCCTAAGTGTTCCGGGCGGAACAAGTCCAGTGGATGTACCGAGCTTTTATTGTTGGCAACAACTGCCAGCAAAACAACGTCGTGAGCAATTAATTGCCTACACACCGGCATTTGTTGATTGGCAAACCACCTGTAATCTTTATCTCAAGCTACTCAGACAGGCAGGTGAAGCGCAAGGTGTTTTCTCAGAAAGTGGCTCCTTTCAACAAATGCTCTCTGGTAGAACCTATCAACTGATTCGAGTCGGAATCGAAGAACAAGACCTTATCCCTGAAATTAGCGCCAATAAATATATGTTGTGGATCCGGTTCTTACAAAATTCCACAACTGGTAAGCCTGCCGCCATTACCCATTCATTGAACTTTCATTTGACTTTGTGTAACCTTTAGTTGGTCGACTCAAAGCTCTTCAACATCTCCAAAATCGTGACTGTCGCCTCTAACAAGGGCTCAACACTTGGCGTCTCTCGATAGTTACTGAGCCAATGAAGCTTTTGCCCCTCTAATCCTGTAGGTTCTCCAGTCCATTCCTGAACAATACAAAGATGCAAGCGTACATAAGCATGCGGGTAGTCGTGTTCAATCACTTGCCATGCTTGACTTGTCCCAATTTCAATACCAAGTTCTTCGCGCAATTCACGCTTTAATGCACTCGCAACCGACTCGCTAGGCTCTAATTTTCCACCAGGAAACTCCCAAAAACCAGCATATGGTTTGCCAGTGGGCCGCTGGGCTAATAAGACTGCTTGATCAAAGCGGATAATGATCCCAACTGCTACCTCAGTAACATCTCGGGTATTTGTCAGCTTTGTCATACATCCTGCGATCCAGCAAAGTGTCTGGCAAACTGCCACGCGACGCGTCCTGAACGCGAGCCCCTCTCCAGGGCCCAAATCAGTGCCAATGGTTCAGCTTGGGCAATAGCATCTTCGGATTGCCCAAAATGCCTTAGCCAGTGCGAGACAATTGCTAAGTACTCGTCTTGCTTGGGCGGATAAAAAGATACCCATAGCCCAAACCGCTCAGATAATGAGATCTTTTCTTCGACCACCTCTCCCGGGTGAATCTCCCCAGAGCTGGTGTGCCGATAAGACTCGTTATCGGCCATGTACTCGGGTAACAAGTGTCTCCGGTTAGAGGTTGCATAAATTAAAACGTTTTCAACTTGCGCTGACAATGAGCCATCTAGAGCAGATTTAAGAGCTTTGTAGCCGGGTTCTCCATCCTCAAAGGACAAGTCGTCACAGTAGACAATAAATCGCTCTGGGCGGGTTGCCAACAGTTCGGTCAGGTCCTGTAAGTCCGATAAATGCTCTTTATCTACCTCTACAAGTCGCAGCCCGTCTGCAGCAAAATGGTTTAAACAAGCCTTAATAAGTGAGGACTTACCTGTTCCACGAGCCCCTGTTAATAGGACGTTGTTAGCTGGCCTACCTTCAACAAAGTGTTTTGTATTGGTTAAAATTAACTCTTTTTGACGTTCTATTGATTGCAAATCATCAAAGGAGATGTCCGACAAATGCTTAATTGGCTTTAAAAAGCCAATACTTCCTAAAACGCTTTGACGGTGTAACCAACGAAAAGCAAAGGTATTTTGCCAATCTTCTGAGGTTAAAGTTTTCGGAAAAAAGGCCTCTAAATGCCCAAGAATTCGGTCTAATTGATCTGACATACCATTAATTTTTAAAAGATAATTTTTTTAGGATCGATAGTCCGCATTGATAGAAACATATTCGTGCGAAAAATCACAAGTCCACATTGTACGTTCAACTGACCCACGTCCTAACTCTACGCGTATCAGAATTTCAGCTTCTTGCATCACGCGCTGTCCGTCAGCCTCTTGATAATCTGGATGACGCCCCCCATTCTGAGCTACCCATACATCGCCAAGATACAACTGAACCCCGCTAACATCCAGATCTGTAATGCCCGCGTATCCAATCGCTGCCAGAATTCTTCCTAAATTGGGATCATTTGCATAAAATGCTGTTTTAACAAGTGGTGAGTGAGCAATTGCCTCACCAACTAAACGACATTCTTCAAGTGTCTTCCCACCGGCAACCCGAACCGTCATGAATTTAGTTGCCCCTTCACCATCTCGAACAATCATCTGCGCTAACTGCATGGCAACATCTAAAAGCATTTGCTTTAACTCAAGAAAACCTGGGCTAGTCTTCGAGTCGATCATCAAGCCACTCTGCCCTGAAGCAATCACAATGAAGGAATCATTTGTGGAGGTGTCACCATCAATTGTTATTGCATTAAATGACGCATCGGCAACTTCCTGGGTTAATTGTTGTAATACTGATTTAGAAACTCCAGCATCAGTCCCAATAAAGCCCAGCATCGTGGCCATATTCGGATGAATCATGCCCGCACCCTTACTGATACCCGTCATCGTAATCTCAAGTCCTTCAATCACTTTTTTTTGCGAATAGGCTTTTGGTAAGGTATCCGTAGTCATAATCGTATTCGCTGCATCAAACCAGGCATGCGCTTTTAAATTCTGCTTAGCGGTTGGTAACGCATCTACTATTTTCTGAATCGGTAACGGCTCTAAAATAACCCCTGTTGAAAATGGTAAAACTTGATCATCACGAATTTGTAATAGTTCAGCTACCGCGTGGCAACTAGTGCGCGCGTCACTTAATCCTTGATCACCAGTCCCGGCGTTGGCATTACCAGTATTGATCACAATGGCTCGAATAGCAGGCTGCGACAACAGATGCGCTTTACAAATTTGTACTGGAGCTGCGCAAAAACGATTTAAAGTAAACACGCCGGCCACCTGACTTCCGGCCCTCAGAGTCATTAATAAAAGATCCTTCCGACCAGCTTTTTTAATACCAGCCTGCGCATAGCCAAGCTCAATACCGGGTACCGGGAATAATTTTTCCGGATCCAAAATTGGAAGATTAACCGCCATTATTTACCTTTTAAACTGATTCGATCTATAGACGCATTACTTACTTGAGCGCTCCATGACACTGCTTATACTTTTTTCCACTTCCGCATGGACAGGGCTCATTTCTACCAACCTTTGGGACTGCATTGACTCTAGTTTGAACTTCTGAAGTAATTACTTCTTTTTCTTCAGAGGGCCCGTCATTTAACTGTGCATGTTGATATTGCAAGTCTCTGAGTTGTTCTAAGTCTTCTTGGATGGCCAGCGAGGCATCATTGAGCTGCGCTGCTGACTGAATCTTAACCGTCATAATTGTGCGGGTCACATCCCTCTTAACAGATTGCAATAACTCCGCATACAGTTCAAAGGCCTCCCGCCGATATTCTTGTTTAGGATCTTTTTGGGCGTAGCCACGTAAATGAATCCCTTGTCGTAAATAATCTAAGGCAGCTAAATGCTCACGCCAATGCGTATCTAAACTATACAAAAAGACTGAGCGCTCAAACGCGTCAAAAGACGAACGATCCGCTAATTCAATTTTGGCCTGATAGGCACTTTCTACCGCTTCATGAACCCAGGCCGTTACATCCTCGACCTCAACCTCATTGGCAGAATGAATTCTATCCTGCAAGAGTAAATGAATGCCCCACTCAGCCTGTAATTCACGCTCTAAGCCAGCAATATCCCATTGTTCGGGTAAAGACTCGGCGGATAAATAAGTCGCCACAACCTCGCCAAATACATCTGCTCTTAAATTTGCAACTAAGTCATTTACCCCTTGCGCTTCTAAAACCTGATTACGCAATTGATAGGTTTCACGACGCTGGTCATTTGCTACATCGTCATACTCTAATAATTGCTTTCGGATATCAAAGTTACGCCCCTCAACTTTTCGCTGAGCAGACTCAATCGCTCGAGAAACCATACCCGCTTCGATAGGTTCGCCATCGGGCATTTTTAAACGATCCATCACACTGCGCAATCGTTCCCCAGCAAAAATTCGCAGTAAGTCATCGTCTAAAGATAAATAAAAGCGAGACGACCCTGGATCACCCTGACGTCCGGATCGACCTCTTAATTGATTATCAATTCGACGACTTTCATGCCGCTCCGTACCAATAATGTGTAACCCGCCACAGGCTACAACCTGTTCATGCAAACTTTGCCATTCGTTTTCGAGTTGCGTAATTTGCGCTTGTTTTTGGGCCTCACCAATACTCGTGTCCGCCTCCACAAACACAACCTGCTTTTCGAGGTTTCCACCCAAAACAATATCCGTTCCACGACCCGCCATATTAGTGGCAATGGTAATCATCTTGGGCCGACCCGCTTGAGCAATAATCTCAGCCTCGCGCGCATGCTGCTTCGCATTTAAAACTTGATGGGGTAAATTGGCCTTGGTTAAATATTGTGAAATCAGCTCAGAATTCTCAATCGAAGTTGTACCAACTAATGTCGGTTGACCACGTTCATAACATTCCTTGATTTCATTAATAACAGCGTTATATCTCTCCTGCGAGGTTTTATATATCTGGTCTTGCTTATCAAGCCGCTTACTGATTCGATTTGGCGGAATAACCACTGTTTCTAAGCCATAAATCTCTTGAAACTCGTAGGCTTCCGTATCAGCAGTTCCTGTCATTCCAGATAACTTGCGATACATTCTGAAATAATTCTGGAAAGTAATGGTTGCCATAGTCTGATTTTCATTCTGTATGGCAACGCCTTCTTTTGCTTCAACAGCCTGATGTAAGCCGTCCGACCATCTTCGACCAGTCATTAATCTGCCAGTAAACTCATCAACAATAACGACCTCATTATTTTGCACAACATAGTGCTGGTCCCGGTTAAAAAGTGTATGGGCTCTGAGCGTGGCTGTTAGGTGATGCATGAGCGCAATATTTTGAGGGGCATATAAAGAATCACCCTCTTTTAATAAGCCAATTTGTACGAGCACATTTTCAGATTTTTCATGTCCACTTTCGGTTAGAAATACCTGTTGTGACTTTTCATCAATGACATAATCTCCAGGCTTTTCAACGCCGGTACCGTCCGATTTTTCCTCCCCAATTTGTCGCTCTAAGTAGGAAGGTAAAACGTTCATCTTGATATAAACGTCCGTGTGATCATCCGCTTGCCCTGAAATGATCAGAGGCGTTCTGGCCTCATCAATCAGAATCGAATCGACTTCATCAACAATGGCATAGTTCAAGCCACGCTGAACGCGCTGGCTGATATCATGCACCATGTTGTCTCTTAAGTAATCAAAACCGAATTCATTATTAGTGCCATAGGTAATGTCAGCAGCATAAGCAGCTTGCTTTTCTTCATGGCTCATCTGGGAAAGGTTAATACCTACCGTCAACCCTAAAAACCCATAAATTTTCCCCATCCATTCGGCATCTCGCTTAGCCAAGTAATCATTGACTGTAATAACGTGTACGCCTTGCCCAGTTAAGGCATTTAAAAAAACCGGCAGAGTCGCTGTTAGAGTTTTGCCCTCACCAGTACCCATTTCTGCAATTTTTCCCTCATGTAAGGCGATGCCCCCCTTGAACTGGACGTCAAAGTGTCGCATTTTCATAACCCGCTTACCGGCCTCGCGAACTAACGCAAATGCCTCAGGCAAAATAGCATCTAAGGTCGAACCTGCGGCTACTCTCGACTTTAATTCAAGCGTTTTAGCTTGTAATAAAGCATCCGATAAGCCTTCAAATTCAGCCTCAAAGGAGTTTACTTGCACTACCGTTTTACGGTATTGTTTTAAAAGGCGGTCATTTCGACTGCCAATGAGCTTCTTTAATAGTCCTGATACCATGATTTTCTTAGAATAAATGTAACTTATGAGTTTATCATTCAAGTGTTGATTACCAATGAATCCGTATTAAAAACCTGATTATTTTGATGCTTTAAAGGTCTTTATTACGAAACGAATCCCCCTAGGCCATCACATTTCCACCTGACGCTATTTTCAACCTGACTTGATTGCGAAAATTATTATTCATACCAAACAGCTACATTTCCTATGATACCAAGTCACAAAAGATCCGATCAGCCCCAAGCAATTGGCGAGGCTTTCTTGCAAGAGGGCAGTCTAATCTCTATTCTTGTTCAAATTGAAGATCGGCAGAAAATTCAGGCCAGTCTCTATGAAGCTCTGGAAATGTTAGAACTTGGGCATTTTGCACCAGAAATTTCTTTAGGCGGGATCTCCCAAGCAGGTGATATCAAACTCCTGACTAAATATGCCACCATCGTTTCAAAACTCAAAAATAAACTGCCAAGCCTTCTGCACTACCTCAGAGAGTCTGGTTGCCAAATCAAAGGGATTAGCCTGCGAGTCTCGCCCAGCGCAATGAGCCCAGCAATCATCGATGAACCACCCAAAAAAGATTCGCCGGTGATGAGTCCAGCAGCCAAAGAGGCTTGGCGCTCACTCCTAACGGAAACAGAACCGGGCTCAACAGTCCACAACGCTATTATCCAATTATTAAAGAATAATCCATCCATTTGATGTGTCTTGCGAGGAGCAGGACGAACTTGTAAAGCCTATGTCCTAAAATATCTTCAAGTAACCGCCATCTAAATGGGTTCTCGCTGTGGATAGGTGAAATGGCTATATGAGACCAAATTACGCGTTTTCTTAACTACGCTTTCGTGCAGTCGGATCAAAAAAAGCTGGGGGGTTAATTGACTTCCGATTCTACTAAGTTCTGATAGGCCTTAGGCACTTGATTAATCTGATCAAAAGAAACAATCGTAAAGCTCTCCGGCTTAGAGAAAAGTTTTCTTAGCAAGGCATTATTAAGCGCATGGCCTGATTTTTCTGCTGTGTAAGCACCAATAATAGGATGTCCAGCAAGGTATAGGTCACCAATTGCATCCAAAATTTTATGCCTCACAAACTCGTCATCAAAGCGTAATTCTTCATTATTTAAAATTCGGTGCTCATCAAGCACAATCGCATTATCTAAGCTACCGCCACGTGCCAAACCAATCTCCCGTAAAGCCTCCACTTCATGGGCAAATCCAAAAGTACGTGCCCGACCAATTTCTTTTACATAGGTGGTTTGGGCAAAATCAACGATACAGTGTTGGCCTGTTTTATCTAATGCCGGGTGCTTAAAGTCAATTGTAAAATCTAGCTTGAATCCCCAAAAAGGTTCAAGGCGTGCCAGCTTATCGCCGTCAATGACTTCAACTAATTGATTGATCTGAATAAACTGTCTAGGTCTGGATTGCTCTTCAAAACCAGCTGATTGCAATAAGAATAAGAAAGAAGCGGCACTACCGTCCATAATTGGAATTTCTTCGCCATCAATCTCAACAATCAGGTTATCAATCCCAAGCCCTGCACAGGCCGACATCAAATGCTCTACAGTAGATATCCGGTGCGACCCAATTTGTAAAACACTAGCTAATCTAGTGTCCGTCACATACTCAGCTTTAGCAGGAATAAAAGTTTGTGGCTCCTGATCTATTCGAATAAATACAATACCAGTGTCAACTGGTGCGGGCTTTAAATAAAGATTTGATTTATTTCCAGAATGTAAGCCAATACCCACCGTTTGAATGGGCTTGGCAATCGTTTTTTGATTTAACATCCTACTATTTTCGCACCAGTGACTACACTATTCGATTAAAGGGCTTTAATTGCCGAAGCAGCGTCACTTACTTCAAACTTACCAGCAGCTTCTACTGCTAAGTGCTTTACCACGCCATTATCTAAAATCATCAAATAACGTTGTGAACGAACACCTAAGCCCCTAGCAACTAAATCCAGCTCAAGACCTAAGTTTTTAGTGAACTCGCCACTACCATCAGCCATCATTCGAACTTTTTTTCCAACATGTAAATCTTTGCCCCAAGCACCCATGACGAATGCATCATTGACTGCCACACACCAAATCTCATCAACACCTTTAGCTTTAATGGCTTGCTCATGCTCTACATACCCAGGAACGTGCTGTGCTGAACAAGTCGGCGTGAAGGCTCCAGGTAGTCCGAAAACAACAATTTTTTTTCCTTTAGTAATTTCACTCACTTGAAATGCATTGGGCCCAATCGTGCAACCCGGTGTTTCTTCCGCAATAAATTCATAAATTGTGGCATTTGGTACTGCTTGATTTGATTGAATCATTTACTCTCTCCTGTTAAAAATTGAATTACTACGAATTACTGATAGTAGCGCAGTCGTCGTCGTCAGGAGGTGACGCCACGATCAGTATTCGTAAATAATTGATTTAAAAGTCTATTTAATCCGCCTGTTTTCTTAGAAAAGCAGGAATTTCATAAAACTCCTGGCCTTTTTCTAGCAAACTTCGCGCTTGGGGCGAACTCGAAGCACCTAAACTCGGAGCGCCACGATTAGGCGAAGGCTTTAAAACGGCTGGCATGGCAGATGATGTGCTATCACCGAACGAACCAGTATCAGGTGATAGCTGACCCATTACAGGCGAAGAACTCGCAAAGCCACTGGCCATGTTACCCATCACCGCTGATGTTACCGGACTAGTTGGCTTAAAAGACTCGAGGTTAGTCATGTGCGCCATGGTTGGGGTCGCGTTATAGGTACCCGTTGCCTGCTCACGCCAAACCACTTCTACTCCCCTAGCTTGCTTACCACCATTTAGGCCTGTTGCTACGACCGTTACTCGAATTGCATCGCCTAGGGATTCGTCATAAACCGTACCAAAAATAATTGTGGCATCTTCTGCTGCATAACCCCGAATAGCCGCCATTACCTCACGCGTCTCTGATAGTTTTAAAGAGCGACTTGCGGTAATGTTTACAAGAACTCCTCTAGCACCAGATAAATCAACCCCCTCTAAAAGTGGTGAGGCAACCGCAGCCTCTGCCGCCAATCTAGCACGGTCCACTCCTGAAACTGTTGCTGTTCCCATCATCGCCTTACCCTGTTCACTCATCACAGTTTTAACGTCCTCAAAGTCAACGTTAATTAAGCCCTGCTCATTAATGATTTCAGCAATTCCAGCTACCGCATTATGTAAAACGTCATCAGCTGTACTAAAAGCCTTATCCATTTCAGCATCTTCACCCATCACCTCAAATAGCTTTTCATTTAAAACGACAATCAGCGAATCCACATATTGCTCGAGTTCTTTAGCGCCTTCCTCAGCAACTTTTGATCGTTTCGCACCCTCAAAATCAAATGGTTTACTAACGACTCCGACTGTCAAAATACCCATTTCTTTTGCCACCTGCGCAACAATCGGTGCAGCTCCGGTTCCTGTTCCACCACCCATACCCGCAGTAATAAAAACCATGTGTGCGCCTTGTAGAGCATCGGCAATTCTGGCTTTGGCCTCAACTGCAGAGCTAGCCCCAACCTCCGGACGCGCACCTGCTCCCAAGCCAGTTTGACCAAGTTGCAGATTAATCTCAGCTTTTGAACGCTTTAAAGCGCCAGCGTCGGTATTCATACAAATAAATTCAACGCCTTGCACGCCACGACGAATCATGTGCTGCACGGCATTACCCCCAGCTCCACCCACACCAATTACTCGGATGTTGGTCTTGCCAGCTGTATCAGACTCTAACATTTCAAATTCCATTACTTCCTCCTTGGTTGACTACTACTTTTGACGACTACAAAAAATTAAAAATTACCCATAAACCATTCACGAACGCGTTGCATAACACTTCCCAAAGGCCGGCTTTGATTTACCTCTTGCCCTCTTAAAATCTGGGATCTCCCCTCACGAATTAAACCAATCGCAGTGGCATATTTGGGATTTCGTAAAACCTCTTTAAGATGCCCGTTATATTCTGGCAATCCAATCCGAGCATGTTTTTGAAAAACTTCTTCAGCCAGTTCAACCATCCCAGGCATACTCACTGTCCCACCAGTTAAAACAACGCCTGACGGGACCATTTGGGCATAGCCAGAGTGCTCCAGTGAATCAACTACAAACTTGAGTAACTCCTCTACGCGGGGCTCAATGACCGCGGCTAATGATTGTCTAGATATAGGCCTGGATTCGCGCTCACCAATTCCAGGGACATCCAACATGATTTGTGGGTCTACTAACGATTGCTTAGTGATGCCAAATTGAATTTTTAGATCTTCTGCATCTAAGGTTGGCGTTCGTAACGCCATAGCAATATCATTAGTAATTTGATCGCCACCTAAGGGAATAACCTCTGTATAGCGAATAGATCCTTGGTAAAAAACTGCAATATCAGTCGTTCCTCCACCAATATCAACTAACACAACTCCTAACTCTTTTTCATCGTCTGTTAATACCGCTAAGCTAGAACATAAAGGCTGAACAACTAAACCATTGATTTCCAGTCCACACCGCCGAATACACTTGATCATGTTCTGAGCAGCACTCACAGCACCAGTCACAATATGGGCTTTTACTTCTAATTTTTGACCACTCATCCCAATCGGATCACGCACATCTTCATTGTTATCAATGAGGTATTCCTGAATCAACATATGTAAGATTTGTTGATCTGTTTGAATATTCAAGGGCTTAGCGTTTTCGATGACACGGTCTACATCCTGCACTAATACCTCTTTGTCACGAATCGCAACCATCCCGCTAGTATTAAAACTTTGGATATGGTTGCCTCCAATGCTTGCAAAAACACTCTCTACACGGCATTGCGCCATCACTTCAGCCTCTTCTAAGACTTTTTGTATGGATTGCACCGTGTCTTCAATATTGACAACAACCCCTCTTTTCATTCCCTTCGAAGCGCTACTACCAATACCAATTACATCAAAGTCACCGTTTGCGTGTAATTCTGCAACTAGCGCTATCACGTTGGATGTCCCAACATCTAACGCGACTAATAAATTTCGATTATCTTTACTCATGTAATTTCCGTCCAGGCTTGTCAGTGAGTTTGACTTTTTTGGTATCTTTTTTATTGGATTTCACTTCTTTACTCTCAGTTTGTTTTACTTTTTTGGGCACGGTCTGTTGAACAACCCCAGCAAATTGGGATGTATCGCCTTCCTTTGTTTTATTTTCTAAACGATTTTTAGATCGGATTGCAAAGCCATTGGAGTACCTTAAATCTACAGAATCAATTTGTTGTGGGAGTCTTTCCTTTACATCTGGCCAATACTTAAAAAATCGCTCTAGGCGGGCTTTAATTTGAGATTGATCCTGATGGTCTAAGTCACGACCTAATTCAAAAGTCATGGCGTTATCTAATTTCGCTGTCCACGAATACCTAGGACTCAGTGATAGTGAAACCACTTTTACTTGCCATGGCTCAAACCATTGATTTAACTGGCCATATAACTCCATGACTTCTTTACTTGTATCGTTGGGTCCTTGGAATACGATTAATTGATTACCCGACTCGGCTTCAGCTAAATTCGCTGTAAATAGTTCACCGTAAGTATTTACAATCTTTGGCTCAGTAGCATTAGTACTTACCCAAATACCCACCGGCTCATGCTCTTCAATTAAAACATGCAGACCATTAGGCCAAACGCGTCTAACGCTAGCGGTTCGAACCCATGGCAATTCTTCAAATAAAGCTCTTGCTTTATCTAACCGTATACTAAAAAAATTACCGTTTAATTGGTTGATAATGCGTGCCTTGACTAATGGCAAATTAAGATGCTTGAGCTGCCCATCATTTGTCGCCTCAATTTGTATCTGCGATATCGTAAATACGGGGCGCTGTCCTAGCCAGAAAAAAATCCATAGGCCAATGAGTAGAACTAATACCAGCAGGATAAGTTTCGTCAATTTTTTCATCCGATCTGGATAATTCCAGATCGGTGATGAAATAAATAAAAGGGAAATACTCAGGCCACTGAGCATACTCTTGAACGTTTGCAGAGTTGCGGCCCACAAGATCTCTCCAAACGATTGGGTTGAGCGCGTTTCATTCATTGAAATTGAGCTTCTCATGATGCCGCCTTCATTAAGTCCACATTGAGCTCTTGACTGAGTGTGGCCTGCATTAAAATCCACATCACAAAATCTTCGTAATTCATACCCGCATGTTTAGCTGCCATGGGGACAAGAGAATGATTTGTCATACCAGGAGAGGTATTCATCTCTAGCAAATAAGGGCGACCACTCTGTTGGTCAAGCATGATATCTGCTCGACCCCAGCCGCGACAGCCCAGCACCTGATAAGACTGCACCGCTAATGCTTGAACCTCAGCCTCAATCTGTTTATCAATTTCTGGCGGGCAAATATATTGGGTTTCGTTAGAAAAATATTTATGGTGGTAGTCATAATTATTTTTCGGCGCAATAATCTTAATAATTGGTAAGGCAACTACCTGATCTTTGTTGCCCACAATAGGGCAAGTTAACTCATCACCAATAATGCATTCTTCTGCCATCACCTCAAAGTCTAATTGAGCAGCAAGGGTGTAGGCATTTGGCAAGTCTTCTAAAGTTGTTACCTTGCTCAAGCCAAGGGATGATCCCTCTCTTGAGGGCTTGACTATCAACGGTAACCCTAATTGCTCAACGACAGTAGCCCAGTTTGATTCAGGGCTTAGCATGAGGTATTTCGGTGTTGCCAAACCATGGCTTAGCCAAACCCGTTTCGTAACCTGTTTGTCAATTGCCATCGCACTAGCTAGTACACCACTGCCTGTATATGGGATCTGTAATTGCTCTAATAAACCTTGAATCGTTCCGTCTTCCCCAAATCGACCATGTAATGCAATAAATACGCGATCAAACTGCTCGCTAGCAAGTTCATGAATAGGCTGCAGTCCTGGGTCAAATGCATGGGCGTCTACTCCTTTAGTCAACAGTGCATTGAGTACTCCGCCACCAGACTTTAATGAAATCTCACGCTCCGCAGAGCGCCCACCGAGCAAGACCCCTACCTTACCAAGGGACTCAGGCTGCACTTGTAACAACTCTTGCTGAGCAGTATTTGCCCACTGCTCATAAGATATTGAATTAAGGAGTTGGCGCAATATGCCCTCCTAGTAGCTGTCCTGGAACCGCGGAAATCGAACCCGCACCCATCGTGATAACCACATCATCTGCACGTATTTGCTCTAATATCCTTTCAGAGAGTTGCTTGATATCTTTCTCAAAATGAATCTGCTCAATTTGTAATGGACAGCCTTGCGCTGTTTTCAAATTCTTTTTAATAGCACTCACTAAACTAGCGCTATCAGCACCAATAATTCTTGGCTCCCCAGCTGGATAAACTTCTGTGAGAATAACGGCATCGAATTCTTGCAAAATTTCAACAAACTCTCCAAAACAGTCCCGAGTTCTTGTATAACGGTGCGGCTGAAATGCCAGTACTAAGCGTCGTCCAACATATGCCCCACGTGCGGCAGATAACGTGGCTGCCATCTCCACCGGATGATGTCCATAGTCATCAATCAACGTAAAGCTTCCACCGGCGGCTAATGGAATCTGGCCATGCCTTGTAAAGCGGCGCCCAACACCTTTAAATTCGCGCAGAGCTTTAATAATAGCGTCATCTTCTACGCCTAATTCAGTAGCAACGGCAATAGCAGCCAAAGCATTCCGAACATTATGCTCACCAGGTAAATTTAATTCGATCTGCAATGGCCCAGGTATGCTACCGTGACGGCGTACAGTTTTTCGAGTTACTTGAAAACGCATCATCGTACCGAAGGCTTGAACGTCATGTGCACGGACATCTGCATCTTCTGATAAGCCATATTTAAGAACTGACTGTGAAACAAATGGCAGCATATCTCGCACATTAGCATCGTCAATACATAAAATGGCCACACCATAAAATGGCATTCTTTGGGTAAACTGGACAAATGCCTGCTTTAACTTAGCCATTGAATGCTGATAAGTTTCCATATGATCTGCATCAATGTTGGTGATTACTTCCATTACAGGTAATAAATTTAAAAAAGATGCATCCGACTCATCTGCTTCAGCCACAATAAATTCACCCGTACCTAAACGCGCATTGGCGCCTGCAGATGTTAGCCTGCCACCAATTACAAAAGTCGGATCTAATAAGCCTTCTGCTAAGACCGAAGCAACTAAGCTTGTAGTTGTGGTTTTACCGTGTGTTCCAGCAATAGCGATACCTTGCTTTAAACGCATTAACTCGCCTAACATCACAGCTCTTTGAATTACCGGAATGTGCGCTGCTCTTGCAGCTAAAACTTCTGGATTATCTCCAGTAACTGCCGTTGAAATAACTACTGCTTCTGCGTTACCAATATTTTTTGCATGATGGCCAATATGAATGTCTGCGCCAAACTGCTGGAGCCTCGCAGTTGCGGCACTTTCATGAATGTCTGAGCCACTGACTCGGTAACCAAGGTTTAATAAAACCTCGGCAATACCGCTCATACCCGCTCCACCAATACCGATAAAATGAATTTGCTGAATGATGTGTCTCATAGCGTACCCATTTCTTTACACACCTGCGCCACTCGCGCCGTTGCAAATGGTTTAGCTAAAGAAAGTGCATTTTTTGCCATTTCTAAAAGCGCATCTCTAGTTATCATTTGTAAATATTGCGCTAAGGATTCTGCACTAAACTGCGCCTGAGGCATCAGTTGCGCAGCACCGTGCTGCTCTAAAAATGCCGCGTTACTTGTTTGGTGATCATCGACAGCATATGGAAATGGAATTAGGTAAGATGCAACACCACAAGCTGAAACTTCTGCAATTGTCATAGCGCCCGCTCGACAAATAACTAAATCAGCAGCACTGTATGCACTGGCCATATCTGCAATAAATGGTAAGACCTGAGCACTTACCCCAGCCTTTTCATAATTATTTTGTAAACTTTCTACATGTTTCTCGCCAGACTGATGCATAACCGTAGGACGCCTGTCTTCTGGAATTAAACTCAATGCCCTAGGTATTACTTCATTCAGAATTGTGGCTCCAAGACTTCCACCTACAACCAAAAGATGCAGTTTTCCAGATCGATTTTTATACCTCTCAGTTGGTGGCGGTAATTGGAGCAACTCCGAACGTAATGGATTACCAACCCATTCTGCATTAGATAATGCTTCTGGAAAAGCACATAAGCTTCGTCCTGCAAATTTTCCTAATACTCGATTAGCAAGCCCAGCAATCGAATTTTGTTCATGTAAGACTAAAGGGTATCCCATAATGATCGCCATTAACCCCATCGGAAAAGTGATATAGCCACCCATCCCTAGTAAAACATTTGGTCGAATCCGCTTCAAAATACGAGTGCTCTGCCAAAGAGCTTTGCACAAATTAAAAGGTAATAACATTTTGGCTTCTAAGCCTTTACCCCTTAACCCACTAAATTGAATTCCTTCAAAGGCAATCCCACGTTTTGTAATTATCGGGTACTCCATGCCAGCTGGATTACCTAACCAATGGACACTCCACCCTTCTAAGCGCAGATAGTCAGCCACCGCAAGTCCCGGAAAAATATGCCCGCCAGTACCCCCAGCCATAACCATAATGGTTTTAGATGGATGCAGTGCAGCACTCACAGCTTACCCCCGCGCATCAAAACTCTATTCTCAGCATCAATTTTGATGAGTGTGGCAATAGCCAGCGCATTAACTAATAATGCAGATCCACCATAACTGACTAAAGGTAGAGTTAATCCTTTAGTTGGTAATAGCCCTAAATTAACCCCCATGTTAATAAAGGTCTGCCAACCAATCCAAATACCAATACCTTTAGCAATCAGTCCAGCAAAGCTTCTATCGAGTTGCAAGCAAGTCCGACCAATCATGAACGAGCGTCTCACTATCCAGTAAAAACAAATGATCACAATAAAAACACCAATAAACCCTAGCTCTTCGCCGATGACCGCCAAAATAAAATCAGTATGCGCCTCCGGTAAATAATGTAATTTTTCAACACTACCCCCAAGCCCTACTCCAAACCATTCGCCGCGACCAAATGCCATTAATGAATGCGTTAATTGATATGCCTTACCTTGAGCTTGCTCTGGGTCCCAAGGATCTAAAAAGGCCATAATCCGTTTTCTTCTAAATTCTGAAGTGGCAACCGCTAAACCAAATGTAGTAATACCAATCACAATTAAGTAACTAAATAGTTTGGCGCTTATTCCTCCAAGAAATAAAATGCCCATCGCAATACCGGCAATTACCATAAAAGCACCCATATCAGGCTCAAATAGTAATAGGGCGCCAACAAATCCGACGATAAATCCAATCGGTAAAAAACCTTTTATAAAAGTGTGTAAATATTCCTGTCTTCTAACTGTGTAATGGCTCACATACAAGATGCAAGCAAACTTCATCAGCTCCGATGGTTGGAAATTCATCACTCCAAATGAGATCCAGCGTGAAGAGCCTTTCACTGATTTTCCAACTCCAGGTATTAAAACTAAAATTAATAAGAAAATCGTAAAAAGAAAAATCAGCGGTGCTAAACGATCCCAAACCTTCGTTGGAATCTGAAATGCCATTAGTCCAATAAATACCGCAACGGCTAAGGAAAATACATGTCTAACTAAATAACTATGCCCGGTCTGCGCAGCCTCTCGGCCGGCACCATTTGCTAAAGTAATAGAGGCTGAATAAACCATTACTACACCAATTAAAGTCAGTAAAGCCACTGCCCATAACAAGGTTTGATCCCACTGCCCAATGCCAGATCTCGTGTATTTTTTGGTCGTCGTCGCATCACGTAATTCCGAACGAAAGTCATTAAATCCTTCACGAATACCACCACCAATCCCTTGGCTAGATCTAAGCCACATCTTAGAAACACTATCAACACTCTGATTAAAAATCTGCTTCATACATGAACTCCCGGGAGTTGCATGGTTAATTCTTCAACGGCATCCGTAAATACCTGCGCACGATGGACATAATCCTTAAACATATCAAAACTCGCACAGGCCGGTGAAAGTAATACGCAATCACCAGACTTGGCTATTGCCGCGCAATATGTGACAGCATCTTCTAAACTGTCTGCTCGGTAAATAGGTACTTGTGAGCCATGCATGTTGAGCTCGATTAAGTGCGCATCCTTACCAATTAATACGAGTTGGCGCACAAACTGCTCGGTAGGTTCTTTTAATGGAGCAAAATTTTGTTGCTTGCCATCTCCGCCAGCAATTAATATGATTTTTTTCTGACTCAATTGATTGGCCTGTGCACCCAAACCATTTAAGGCTGCAATCGTAGCGCCCACATTGGTCCCTTTGCTATCGTCGATATATTCAACACCATCAATGATTGCAATACTTTGCACACGATGTGGCTCACCCCGATAATCCCTTAAGCCGTGTAAGAGTGCACTCATTCCTAAGCCAATCGCCTGTGCCAATGCAATAGCCGCAAGCGTATTCGTGGCATTATGGCGGCCACGAATCAAAAGAGCCTCTACTGGAATTAAGCGCTTAATCTGAATTGGATCTGCGTCATACTCCGCACTTATCTTGGATTTACGTTTTTTGGTATGCAGACTACTCAAATACTCTTCTGTTGGACTAGCCCAGGCTAACCAATCTATCCCACCACCAGTCATATCGCCGACAATCCCAAAACTATCTTGTACAAGTGGCGTATCCATACCAAATGAAATCACGCGTCTTCTCGATGTTTCTTCTATTGGAAATAAACCCATAACTGCCGCATCATCCCGATTGACAACAGCAATTGTGTCTTGCCCAAAAATTTTTGCCTTCGCTTGCGTGTAGTGCAACATGTCACCATGCCAATCTAAATGATCTTCAGAAATATTTAAGATCGTTGCTGCGTGGGGTGCAAATTGATCACAATAAAACAATTGATAGCTAGACAACTCTAATACCCAAATCTCAGGCAAATCCTGACTCACTAAACAAGTATTTAACTTATCTAATAAAGAGGGGCTGATATTGCCCGCTATGGCAACAGACTTTCCTGCTTTTGCACAAATCACCCCAGTTAAGGCTGTTGTAGTCGTCTTACCATTCGTGCCAGTAATCGCAATTACTTTAGGGTCATATCCCCGTGTCACTTTTAAACTAACTAAGGCCTTTGAGAAAAAATCGAGCTCCCCCCAAAGAGAAATATTTTTTTGTTTTGCCCGCTCTAATAGTGTTTTCACGCTTTCCTCTTTCGGGGAAAGCCCAGGACTCATCGCGATCACATCTACTTGGTCTAATGATACGTTTTCAAGATCAGGTCCAAAAGTGATCTGTTCAATTCCGATCTTCTCCATTACCGCCAGAGAATCTCTCGTAACCTGAGACAATTGCTCAACACTGCGCGTATCGTGCATACTTACTCGCGCACCCTGCGTGATGGACCAGCGCGCCATGGCAACCCCAGACTCGCCTAGCCCCATCACTAAAATATGTGGGGCGTCAAACTCTCCTAAAGAATTTTCCAAGCGTATGTGCGTAATTTCTGTAATCATCTTTTTAACGTAATTTCAGGCTAGATAAACCGACTAAAACCAAAATAATGGTGATAATCCAAAAACGCACTACTACTTGCGTTTCTTTCCAGCCGGTTAATTCAAAGTGATGATGCAAAGGGGCCATTTTAAAAATACGTCGGCCTTCGCCATATTTTTTCTTGGTATATTTAAACCACACGACCTGCATCATGACTGAAACGGTCTCTACGACAAAGATCCCCCCCATGATAAAAAGAACGATTTCTTGGCGGACAATGACGGCAATTGTTCCTAGGGCACCTCCTAGTGCAAGCGCTCCAACATCACCCATAAAAACTTGCGCTGGATGGGTGTTAAACCACAAGAATGCCAGACCTGCACCACCAATCGCACCACAGAATATTAAAATCTCTCCTGTTCCTGGTATGTAAGGAAAAATTAAGTATTTAGCATAGATAGCATTACCAGTTACGTAAGCAAAAGCACCTAAGGCAGCACCCACAAGTATCACTGGCATGATGACCAAACCATCTAAACCATCTGTTAAATTAACGGCATTACTACTGCCAACAATGACTAGATAAGTGAGGGTGATAAATCCAATGATGCCTAAGGGATAATTAATTTCCTTAAAGAACGGTACGACTAAATTTAAATTGTTTGGCATCTGCACAGAAAAGCCAGATAGCTTCCATTGTTGAATATTGCTGAAAATACCTGAATTACCATAATCTGATATGGCAAATACTAAATATACTGACGCAAAAATACCAACTAATGACTGCCAAGCATATTTTTCTCGTGAACGCATACCTTCTGGATTTTGGTAAACCACTTTACGATAGTCGTCTACCCAACCAATCATGCCAAAACCGAGGGTTACCCAAAGTAATACCCAAATAAATCGATTAGATAAATCCGCCCATAATAAAGTGGAGATTGCAATACCAATTAAAATTAACACGCCACCCATTGTGGGAGTGCCCGTCTTCACCAAGTGTGTTTTAGGGCCATCACTGCGCACTGCTTGTCCGACTTTGAGAATAGTGAGCCTACGGATTACCCAAGGGCCAAAACTGAGCCCGATTAATAGGGCTGTAAGAGTTGCCATCACCGCTCTAAATGTAATGTAATTAAAAACTCGAAAGAAGCCATAATCACTTTGTAACCACTGTGCAAGTGTTAACAGCATGAGGACTCTCCCGCCAACAAAGCCTGTACTACCCGCTCCATCTTGGTAAAACGTGAGCCTTTCACCAAGACACTGATAGAGTCCATTTCTTTGCTACTTTGAAGATCATCTTGAAGTCGTTTGAGTAGGTCAGGCATATTGTTGCTATAAATTGCTTGTTGGCTTGCAACTTCACGAGTACTTCCAAGACTAGTCTGAAAACCCTCTACAACATGTTTGCAAAGATCCCCCGTAACGTATACGCGGTCAATCCCTTGTCGTTGTGCATACGACCCGATTTCTTGATGAAACTGCACTCCTTGGTTACCAACTTCACCCATGTCTCCAAGTACTAACCAGCGCTGGCCTGGCATGGTGCGCAGCACATCAATAGCCGCAAGAACCGAATCCGGATTTGCATTGTATGTGTCATCAATCATGCGTCCTTGACCATAAATGCTGGGCAAATGATGTTCACACATCCTGCCAGAAACTGGCTTAAAGCCTTCTAAACCCTCTTGAATTGCAGATAATTCAATACCAGCAGCATAAGCAACTGCTGCAGCTGCAAGAGCATTTTTGGCATTATGGTCACCCAAGGTTTTCAACTGAACTTGTACAGTATTTTCTGACGAAGCCCCTGACATAGGCCCAAAGCAAATAGTCAATTTACCGTCCTGTGCCCAAAAACCATGGATGTCTGCCTGGCTAGGATTTTGCAAGGTTCCTAATTCGAATTCATAAGTAGTTCTCTGGCCGGCCAAATCTCGCCAAATCGGAGTGTATTCAGAATCTGCAGGAAATATAGCAATACCGTCCGGATCCAAGCTTTTTATCACCGCACCATGCTCTAGCGCAACAGCTTGAACGGTATGCATAAACTCTTGATGCTCCCGCTGGGCGTTATTAATCAGAGCGATGTTCGGGCAGGCTATCTGTGCTAAAAAACTGGTTTCTCCGGGATGATTCATGCCAATCTCTAGTACTGCTAATTGATGATGGCGATGTAATTTTAATAAAGTCAGAGGTAAACCAATTTCGTTATTCAAGTTACCCGTCGTTGCAAGAACCTGATCCGAACCCAGTGCTTGTTTAAAAATCGCTGCAATCATTTCTTTTACTGTAGTCTTACCATTACTTCCCGTTACAACACTCACCTTCGTTTGTAATTCCTGTCGCCAAGATTTAGCTATCTGCTGCATGGCTCTTAGGGTGTTATCTACGATCATCAGTGGGCGCTTAATCACTGTTTGGGTTTGATCACTTGCCAGGGCAGCAAAAGCTCCTTTACTAAAAACTTCATTTAAAAAACGGTTCCCATCAAAAGAATCACCGCACAGTGCAATGAAAAAATCATCCTCTTTGATGGTCCGACTATCTGTAGATATCGTAACTAGTGGTTTTGTTAAATAGGCTTCTGATACTTCGGAGAGTTTTGCACTGGGCAAGTATTGCTGAATTTTTTCAAGCGTAATGTAAGGTGCAATCATCTGAGCCCCCCAATCGCTAAACAAATATGATCTTGATCGGAAAAAGGAAATTTTCTGCCTTCAAGCTCTTGGCTATTTTCGTGGCCCTTTCCGGCAACTAGGACAACATCTTCTGGTGCCGATTGTCGAGCACTCGATAAAATCGCATTTGCGCGATCTACTTGAGTTTGTACTTTACTGAGATCCTCACTTGGTATGCCACGAAGAATATCATTCATGATTAAGTGAGGGTCTTCAAACCTAGGATTGTCACTAGTGATAATAATCTTGTCGGCTAGGCGGGCGGCAATAGCACCCATTAATGCGCGTTTACTTTTGTCCCGATTACCACCACAACCAAAAACGCAAATTAATTTCCCATTTCGTAATTGAGCGATTGGCAAGAGTGTTTCCAGCGTTTTTTCTAAAGCATCTGGCGTATGCGCAAAATCGACAACCATCATGGGATGCTGCGCATCGGATGGATTAATTAATTCCAAACGTCCGCTAACAGGTCTTAAAGATTCTACATATTGAATCGCTTTACCAATCGGTACTTGATTCGCTAATAAGGCGCACAGCACAGCTAAAGCATTCTGCACATTAAACTCTCCTAAACAAGAGAGCTTTACTTCATACCAAGAGTCTTCAAATCTGCATAGAAATTGCACGCCGGTTTGACTTAAAATAATATCTTTTGTCACAACACCAGTGCATACCTCTTGTATATCATGAGGTATTTCTTGCCACATCGCCTGCGAACCGTATAACCAAAATGTTGGTAATTTTGCTTCTGATTTGTTTTGATGATTACCTAATAATTGATTCTTGGTAATTAATTTAGATAACCAAGTACGACCAGTCT
Source organism: Thermoflexus hugenholtzii JAD2 (assembly GCA_943325205.2). Classification (GTDB taxonomy): domain Bacteria; phylum Pseudomonadota; class Gammaproteobacteria; order Burkholderiales; family Burkholderiaceae; genus Polynucleobacter. The sequence goes on from CALPOM020000011.1 coordinate 24,266, forward strand.
CATCATTGATATTGATCGCAATATGGGCTAAGCTGGAAAACTCAAATAATGCAAACTTTGCCTCTTCATAAGCACGCATATCGCCGTGATAATCCAAATGATCTTGCGTCAGATTGGTAAATATGGCCATGTCAAATTGCACGGCATTGACTCTACCTTGCTCAAGCGCGTGCGAAGAAACCTCCATCGCAACGGACTGGTTAGCTTCAGCCTTTAACTCAGCAAGCACGCGTTGAACTCTACAAGCATCTGGTGTGGTGAAGCCGGTAGTTTTGAGCTGATCTAGTCTACCGTAACCAAGTGTGCCAAGAAGTGCTGTTGGCATTACCTGGTTTAATGCCTGTGTAATCCAATGTGTGACTGTTGTTTTACCATTTGTACCTGTCACGCCAATGACTTTTAGCTTTGATGAGGGGTTTTGGTACCAGTTCGCGGCAATCGCTCCGGCCATTTGGGCAAGTCCTGGAACAGGTATGCAGCGCACATCCCCTAGAACCTCTCGCGCCTCTACAAATAAATACTCATCCCAGTCCGTATTCTCATACAAAACAATAGCGGCACCGCTTGCTAAAGCTTGCGGTATATGTATCCGATTATCACTTCGACCAATACCACCGCCAACTGGGTATGCTAAAAACACATCGCCGGGTTGGAGTAGTCTAGTATCCATACACAGATTAGCTAAGCGATCAACTTCGCTATAGAGTATATTTTCTATATCTAAGATTGATTGCGTGGTTCGGCTAGTCAAATAGCTCATCTCTGCATGGATACCTGTTGCATCATTTCTGGGGTTTTTACTAAATCTTTGAGAGCAGAGTCTGGCGCCACATTTAAAACGCGTAAAGCACCATTTGTGATTGCAGCAAATACTGGCGCGGCCACCTCACCACCATAATGACTCCCTGCTGTTGGTTGATCTACTACGATCGCGACAACGATTCGAGGCGCGCTAATGGGGGCAACACCTACAAAAAACGCATCATAACGATTGCTAGCGTAACCACTTTTACCATTCGATTTATGGGCTGTACCTGTTTTACCTCCAACGCGATATCCAGCCACTTTGGCCTTCGTCGCTGTACCACCCTCTTGCGTTACCATTTCCAGCATACTTCGCACTTCGATAGCAACCTTTGGGGATAAGATTCTTGTACCAACTGGTGGGGTATTCACCTTAATCATCGATAAAGGTACTAACTCCCCATCTGTTGCAAATATAGTGTATGACCTTGCTAACTGATATAAGGAGGTCGAAACACCATATCCGAATGACATAGTTGCTTGGTCCAGCTTACCCCACTTTTCATGCGGCCTTACAATTCCGGCAACGGCTCCTGGAAAGCCAATTTTCGGGGCTTGACCAAAACCAACCGATTGAAACATCCCCCACATATCTTCTGCAGACATTTGTAAAGCGATGCGACTAGTGCCTATGTTGCTTGATTTTTGAATAATTTGCGCTACCGATAAAGTGCCATACGTGTGCGTATCTGTAATAACCTTTTTACCAATTTGTAAATGTCCAATCTGCATCTGTGTGTTGGCACTAACAATACCTTTTTCCATAGCAAGAGCAATCGTAATTGGCTTCATCGTTGAACCGGGCTCAAAGGTATCTGTCAATACCCGATTGCGTAACTGGTCACCAGACATCCCAGCCCGATTATTCGGATCATATGAGGGCCAATTTGCTAAAGCCAAAATTTCTCCGGTAACGGAATCTAAAACAACAGCGCCACCTGCTTTTGCTTTATGAAGAGCAACCGCCTCTTTAATTTCCTTATAAGCTAAAGCTTGAATTTTGCTATCGATAGATAGCTGTAAATCCATCCCGTTACGCGGCGCTTGAAAATCTCCCCGATCCTCTACAAATCGGCCTAATCGGTCCTGAATCACTTTACGCTGGCCATTTTTACCAATTAATGTTGCCTCATTAGACAACTCCATTCCCTCTTGGCCCTTACCCTCAACATTGGTAAAGCCAATCACATGAGCCATCGACTCGCCCTCTGGATAGTAGCGACGCGGCTCATTAACAATAGATATTCCGGGGATGTCTAACTCTTTAATTGCCTTTGCTACATCTGGCTCAATTAATCGTCGCAAAAATATTTGGCTTCGACTATCTGATAGTTTTTTTTGTAGATCTTGCTCACTCATTTTGAGTAACCTGGCAAAATTCACAAACTTCTCTTTAGATAACTCTTTCGGGATAGCACTTGGATAGGCAATAATCGTTTTCGCCTCTAAACTGGTGGCGATAATTGCCCCATTGCGATCGAGTATTTTTCCACGTACCGCCACAATTTCGTGCGAACGATTGATGACTTTTTCACCCTTAGCAATATAAAAATCATTGCCAGGTCCCTGTATCCAAAAGGCTCTGCCTATTAATGCGCAAAAACCTGCAAACATCATAAACAAAACCACCCGTGAGCGCCACATCGGTAAGCGAAGGACAATACTAGAGGGCGGATTCGAAGAGGTAGTTCTCATTAATTGACTTTTAGATATACCGTTTTATCTTGCTTGGCTTCGTTCATATGTAATTGTTTTTTTGCCATCTCTACAATGCGAGAGGATTTGGATAATTCGCGCTGCTCATACTCAAGCCGACTCCACTCCTGATTTAACTTGCGCTCTTGTGACTCGAACCGGTTTTTTTCCATGAACAAAATACGTGTTCGTTGTTGGGAGTAAACCAGTAGTAATGAACACCCCATTAATAACCCAATGACGATCACTACAGCGCGACTCATCCTGTGACCCCGACTTTTTCGGCGACGCGCATGACTGCTGATCGCGCTCTTGGATTCGTTTTCACTTCTGCCGCACTCGGTTTAATCCGGGCAATTATTTTTAGTGGTGACTTTGGTAATTCAGATTCGCGTAGAGCCATGCCGCGGGGTATTTCTACCTTACTGTGACGTTGCATAAACTGCTTCACAATTCGGTCTTCTAAAGAGTGAAAGCTAATTACCACTAAGCGACCACCTGCTTTTAATAAGGGCAGGCTCATATTTAAACCTTCCTCCAAGTCGGCAAGCTCTTGGTTGACATGAATCCGTATAGCTTGAAAGGTACGTGTGGCCGGATCCTGCTCGAAGTCACGCGTGCGGACGACACGAGCCACGATCTGCGCGAGCTGTCTTGTGGTCCCAATAGTGGTGCCTTGTTGCCGGCTAGCAATAATCGCCTTTGCAATTTGGATAGCAAACCGTTCTTCCCCATACGTTTTAATAACCCTCGCTATCTCTTTTTCGCTGGCCGTTGCCAACCATTCCTGAGCACTCTGGCCCGTTTGATTGTTCATGCGCATATCTAACGGGCCATCTAGTCGAAATGAAAAACCGCGCTCGGCCTGATCGATTTGTGGAGAACTGATTCCTAAATCCAATAAGATGCCATTCAAACTGTTTGGCGCGACTAACTCCGACATCTTTGTAAATGACTTGTGATAAATTCGTAGCCGTTGATCCTCGATCAAGCCCGCCTCCTGGATTGCTTGCGGATCTTTGTCGGTCGATATTAAGCAGCCATCTTTTGGTAGCACTTCTAAAATCTTTCGGGTATGTCCCCCACGCCCAAAAGTTCCATCCAAATAAATGGTTTGGCTCTGCACTTGGTCGGCATAGGCGTTGTTCTGCATTAAGGCAGTAACTGCCTCGTCCAGTAATACCGGCCGATGACTGAAGGTCATGAGTCCCTAACATCAGAAAGTAAATTGTCGCAAAGCCTCAGGCATTCCTTGCGAGATAGCAAATTGCTCTTTACTGGCATAAGTGCTAGCATCCCAAATTTCAAGATGGCTACCCATGCCCAGCAAAATGATGTCGCGCTCAATACCAGAAGCAGCTCTTAACTCAGGACTAATTAAAATCCTCCCAGAGCCATCCATTTCAACTTCTGAAGCATTCCCTAAAAATATTCTTCGCCACCAATGGGCCTCCATCGGTAATTTCGATATTTTTAAGCGGAATTCTTCCCATTCAATTTTGGGGAAAAGTAGCAAACAACCATCTGGGTGTTTAGTTAAAGTAACTGCGCCAAGACTTTCTGTTTTGAGGGCGTCACGATGCCGAGCCGGAACTGACATCCGCCCCTTCACGTCTAAATTGATCGCTGAAGCACCTTGAAACATTATTTTCCCACTTTTTCACACTTCCTCCCACTTTAAAGGTTCAATAATGCTTGGTCAAGACTTTTACTAAAAAAATTTGATTTTTTCTTGCAATTACAAGAACTTAGGAACGACACTTCATTATTTTTTTCATAAAAAAATAATATAAAACATGGACTTATAGAGCATACTTAAACAAGGGGCTTAGGTATGTTGATAAGAACCCTCATTCAAGAGCTATTTTTTCAAAAAAAACTACACATAATACGCAGTTTTCGTCATCAAACGAGAAGCTATTTGCATCCCCTGCTGCGCGACCTTTGGCAAAGTTGCCGCCCCAGCATTAATGGCCATTTCTTGATGAAGCGATTCTTCGGTACGCATTTGTTCCACAATGGCTCTAGAAGCCAAATCCCCCTCTGGCAGAGTTTGTAAGTGCCCATCTAAGTGTTTGGTTACCTGCTTTTCCGTCTCAGCAACAAAACCTAAACTCCAGCGATCACCCGACAGTCCGGCAACTACCCCAAGCATAAAAGAACCACCATACCAAATAGGATTCAAAAAACTCGGGCGCGAATTCAACTCCTTTAAACGCGAAGCACACCAGGCCAAGTGATCTTCCTCCTCAATTGCGGCTTGAGTTAATTGCTCTTTAATTACCTGCGAGCGACTCGTTAAACGCTGCGCTTGGTAAAGCGCTTGCGCACAGATCTCGCCGACATGGTTGACTCGCATGAGCCCAGCAGCATGCTTCTTTTCAGCTTCGCTAAGCACGATCTCGGCAGACTGTGCTGAAATAGTTGACTTTGGAGTAGGACGACGCTGCACCGACGTACCCGATAAAGTACGTAGAACTCGATCTGCTTCAATAATAAAATTATCCAAAAACATTTATATATCCTTTTGTAGGATTACTTCAAAGGAAATCATGCGGCATTTTTTCCTTTACGCCCATGATAAAGACCAGCCATCGTACCAATAACCTCAGCCGTAGACGCCGTATCTTCTAAAGCAAAACCCTGCGCCATCGCTGCTGTATAAATTGGTGCAGTGGCATTAAAAATAGGCAGTGGGCATCCGACCGACTTGGCTAACTCCCCAATTACTTGCATATCTTTTTGCCAAACCTCGACCTTCATCGTTGCCGGAGTATATTTTCGGTCAATCATAAAAGGCATTCTTAAACGCATTACCCCCGTACCAATGACAGGACTTGGGCCAAAAATATCTAAGACTTCTTTTGGGTCTAAACCAATTTTTTTAGCAAATATTACGGACTCTGCGGATGCGACGTTATAAATCGCTACTAAATGATTGGCAATCATTTTCATTTTTAAACCATTACCATACGCGCCAACATAAGGCGCATTATCTGATAGGCATTTAAAAATAGGGCTTATTTGCTGACATATTTTTTTATTGCCACTCACAAAAATAGTCCACGCGCGATCTTTCATTCGCGCTGCTGTGCCGCTAATTGGGCAATCAAGCAAGCTCACTCCAGGCTTTTTTAATTGTTGTGCAATCAATTCCTTATCCGCCATAGGTAGCGTACTCGTTTCAACGAGAATGAGCTTTTTAGGGCTTTTTGACAAAGCCTCCTGAATTTGGGTGTACACCAAGCGCAGGGCTTGACTCGTTGCTAACGAAGTAATCACAACATCGGCTTTGTAAACGACGTCTTGGGTAGACTTGAGGGGCTCTCCACCCGCTCGACTAAGTCGTTTGCAAGCGGCCTTCTCTAGGTCAAACCCGATCACTTTAAAGCCACTTCCTAGAAGGGTTTCTGCCATAATTCCACCCATAATGCCTAGGCCAATAATACCAATCACTGGGTTTGTCATTTGTTCTTTCTGAACCATCATTTTTTCCATGTGTGCAATTCTTTATTCAACATACTTTGAGTACTACTCAAAACTCTTTACATATGAGTATAAAGAGCCTTACACCCCGATGCAAAAATATGCGCTCAATTTTTATACTCCAACGAGCCAAGCCAAGAAGGCTTGTATTTGGGTAATCTTGATTTACCTGATTTACCCTATTCTCAGATTGTAAGAATTAGGCTAAGATAAAGTATGAATCTGCGCTATTTATGAAAATCATCCCCGAATTCCTCGAACAACAAAGTCTAATCCAAACAATTCGGAGGGATATTCATGCGCATCCAGAATTAAAGTTTACGGAATTTCGAACCTCGGCTATGGTGGCTCAACAGTTACGAGACTGGCATATCCCAGTGCACCTTGGTCTTGGAACTACCGGCGTAGTTGGTACCATCACAGGGCAACTCGGTCCAGGAAAGTCCATTGGCCTTCGAGCCGATATGGATGCGCTCCCCCTCACCGAACACAATACTTTTGCGCACGCTTCTCAACATGCCGGTTGTATGCATGCTTGTGGACATGACGGACATACCGCAATGCTTCTTAGCGCAGCCCTATATCTTTCGAAACACCGACAATTTCAGGGTACTGTTCACCTGATTTTTCAACCAGCTGAGGAGGGCGGTGGCGGGGCTCGAGAAATGATGAAAGATGGTCTTTTTGAACTCTTTCCCTGCGACGCTATCTTTGGTCTACATAATTGGCCCGGCATGCCTGAGGGCCAATTTGGAGTAATTCCAGGTCCCATGATGGCCTCTAGTAATGAATTCAAAATCACGCTCAAAGGTAAAGGCGCGCATGCAGCCCTGCCTCACAATGGCATTGACCCAGTTTTAGCAACGAGTCATTTAGTCTGTGCGCTCCAAAGCATTATTACTCGTAATAAAAAGCCTATCGATACAGCAGTTCTTTCTATTACACAATTTCATGCTGGGCATGCGACCAATGTTATCCCGGATGATGCCTGGATCAGCGGAACAGTTCGAACCTTTACAACCGAAGTCCTTGACCTTTTAGAGATTCGCCTACGTGAAGTGACTCAATCAATTGCCATGGCATTCTCCTGCCAAGCTGAAGTAGAATTTACCCGCAACTATCCGCCTCTGATTAACCACCCTGTCCAAACGGCCTTTGCACGCGAAGTAATGCGAACACATTTTGGTAAAGATTGTGTTAGCGAGCATACTGAACCAACGATGGGTGCTGAAGATTTTGCGTTTATGTTGGAACAAGTTCCAGGTTGTTACGCCTTTATCGGCAACGGCGATGGTTCACATCGATCTATTGGGCACGGCTTGGGGCCATGCCATCTCCATAATCCATCTTATGATTTTAATGACAACCTCTTGCCCATCGGAGCAAGTTACTGGGTTCATCTAGTTCATGATTTCTTAAAAAATTCGTCATATGCAACTGCTGCAGTTAACTCTTAAGACTTCACCGCTTATTTGATTTGAACTCAATATCACCATAGATCGCCTGAACTTCTGACTTCGTATTATCCGTATCAGTCATCAAACCCAAGGCTATTAATCCACCGGGATTTTCTTCAAACGCCTTTTTAAAGTCCTCTGTAATATTGCGTTGATGATGACGCCAATGCCCAAGATGCTCATTACCGCTATCTACGACGATCATCTTTACTCTGGAGGTATGTTTACTAGTCAAAACTTCATCAATCCGATGATTACCGCCCCAAATATACATGAGGGTCGCATAGGGTAGTTGCTGTCCGCTAATGAGATAGGCCATTTCAAAAGCGATTTGTTCCTTGAGTGATAATTTCGATTTATCTCCATCAAAACCAAGAACTAATCGCAGAGGTGCATCATCCGAGTGGCTCAAACTGTTATCAGCAGACTCTATAGTTCCTAAAGCTTTCCAACTCCAGGAAAGATTCGTGTAATGGAGTTTTTTAGGCTTTAAACGAAACACCATACCCGATGCACTTGCCTTTGCATCAGCATGCAAAACTGTTTTACCTTGATAAGGCTTTAAACGATAACGCGTTTTCTTTTTAGTTGGTAATAATGTCCAAGGATACCAGCCAGAGAAACCTACCTCCGCTGAAGGTTCCTCTTCTAAAGGTCTAGCCTGCAATGCTTCAGAAGCGATAATGGACGAATTTTCTTCTAAAAGTTGCGGCGTAACCACTAGATTAGAAAATTTAACAATTTCTGTGGGAGCAGTACCATTTGGAATTTGCTCTGTGACAAGTGGCTCTTTTGGTTGAATCGCGCATGATGATAGGCAAACTCCCAAACAGCTCAGCACGGGCAAAAACCAAGGATTTTTCATCTGACATCCAGCTGATGCGGTAATATCGCCCAAACTCGGCCAACTTGTTTCATCTTGCCAGCTTTCATTCCCGCACTCCCGTCAGAACCCCAAAAATAATCTGCTCGAACACCTCCCACAATAGCAGAGCCCGTGTCCTGAGCAAAGACCATCCTTTTAATAGGTTTATTATCATCAGGATCCGTGGTGGAGAGAAACATGGGCGCTCCCTTAGGTATAGCCTGCCAATCCACTGCAATACTTCTTCCTGGTGTTAAAGACACGCCAATACTTCCAACCGGGCCATCTTTCACAGATAATTGATCGCGTAAAATCTTAAAAAAAACGTATCTTGGGTTAGCATCCAATAGCTCATTAATCCGCTGTGGATTTTTTTTTGCCCATTCACTAATACTCTGCATGCTGGCCTGCTGCGCAGTTAACTCTTTCCGATCAATTAACCACTGGGCAATGGATTGGTATCTTTGCTGATTCGTACCTGCAAAACTCAGCCGAAGAATTTGTTGATTTTCTAGGAGGATTCTTCCTGAGCCTTGGATTTGCATCATTGCTGCAGCGACTGGATCCTCTACCCAAACTATCTCTTGTCCATGTAAGGTATTACTATTTAACAGATCTTTCCGCGGCGGTCTCACTATGTTGGGGTTGGACTGCCAGCTTTCTGGAAACCGGTGTAATGGGGTTTGATAAGGCCCCTGCTTCGTCATAGAGCCTTTGAGAGTCGGCTCAAAATACCCGGTGATCAAACCC
>CALPOM020000012.1 GCA_943325205.2 Thermoflexus hugenholtzii JAD2
AGAAAAAAGAGTTTCATTAAGTTTTTAACTTTAATTTTAATATATACAAACTTTGAACTGTTTCTTATAATTTGCATGAATAAACTCCGATGTAAAGAGATTCTTAATAACTCAGATTTGAGATGTCATTTTTATGATAACTTAAATTACTCAATTTTTAAGGTAATTTCTAATAGATATTTGAACTTCGTACATAATTTATTCCCAAAGTGGACTCCTGTCTAGCTTCGCAGATTCTAGTTTTTTAGTTCAAGTCGGTGACAGGCAAAATAGGCATTTATTTATTAGTAATCAATCGGTTATACTCATTTTGTAAATATATAAATGGTGGGACCATAGTATAGTAATTTTTAATAAAATAAACAGCTACAGCTTTTTTATCCTAGTTCCATTACTACTCAATGAAAAAATAGCCTTTGACTGATAAATCAAAACCCTCATCGAAGTTTCGAGAACTAGATCTGAATGATCTAGATGCCATCGTCGGGGGTGTTGGAGAAAACAGTAGGGGTAATATCAACTCGAGCGCAGGTGTGGATGACGCTGCTAGTAATATTAGTGATATCAGTCATGAAACACCGCATGAGATTTCGCAAATTACCCCAGCAGAGTTTGGTAAATTAAGCGTTAGTCAATTAGCTAGCCTTACTTTAGATCAATTAGCCGAGGTGACAGGCGATCAAATAAAAGCCCTAACCTCTGCTAAAGTTGCGGCCCTGGGTACGGATATTAGTGGTTTAGCCGTTAATGCTATTAGTACGTTGTCTTCTACTCAAGTTGATTCGTTGTCGGTTCAACAGATTAGCGCCCTTGATACGAAGATCAGTGCGCTGAGCTTGAAAAGCGTCAAATTGCGTTATGAGAAGTGTCTACTAAAATAGGGGAATGCCATTGTAAAATTTCCCCACATAAATTGCGTGAGTAGAATTGAGATCTATTCGTATCAAAGGTAACATATTAGAGACTATTTAGGAAAAGGATTTATATTTTTCACACCTTGCCAACACTATCGAACACCCAGGACTTGGCTTTAGGATCATTTGGCGTCCGCTGCACCAATATGTTTTATAAGGTTTTGTAAAGTTACAAAGTTTTCTTTGCCAAAATTATTTCCAAAACCCTCATTGGATCGCGTATCCTCAGAGCTATCAAATTATTACCGAAGTCTTTTTTAAAGTTCACACGAAAACCCTTTGACGCCCACATATTAAATCGGTAGTAATGTACTAGTCACTCAGACTTATCATATTTATTAACTTAAAAAATTGGTGTGAATTTTACGAGGTTCCAGAAAGTGAGCGCAAAATCATTTTCTTAAGGATTTAATATGGGGCTCTAGTCCTGTCCATGAATTTTTATCTGGCGCAAAATATTCGCGCATGTAGCTTATCAAATCTGCTATTTGCTGATTTGATAAGCTATTTTTAAAAGCAGGCATATAGCCAATTCTATCTGTGGCTGGCCGATTGATACCATCAAGAATGGTTCTTATCAAATTATCAGGCCGCTCACTATGTAATTGGGAATTGAGTTGTAAAGGTATATTCGAGCCAGATTCGACAGTATTGATAAAATTAGTAGACGGTTGTTGATGGCATGCGGAGCAAGCCATTTCAAAAATTCGTTGCCCAGAATTAAAGATTGGTTTGATAGGAATATCAGAAATATTTTTTAAACGTTCTGCAGGGCTTGAGTTGTTGATGGTTGATAAGTAATGTGCCATTGCCTGGACGTCCGTCTCATTAGCACTAGATAATTGCGTAACAACTTCAGCCATAGGGCCTCCTGCCATACCATGTTGCTGTGTAATCCCAGTTCTTAGATAACGGTATAACTCAGCCTCATCCCAAGCAATGGGTGATTGATTTAAGCGATTTAATGCAGGTGCTTCCCAACCATCAATTAGGTTGCCAGATAGATAGTTTGTACCACTTTTTTCTGCGCCTAGAATATTTCTTGGAGAATGGCAAGCTGTGCAATGTCCCACGGTATTGACTAGATAAGCCCCACGAATCCACTGCACAGACTGCTTTGGGTTGTGAGGAAATTCTTCTTGATTTAGAAATAAAGCATTCCAAAAAACCATGAATGGTCGTATGTTAAACGGAAAAGTTAATTCTGTCTTAGTTTGAGGTGCAAAGATTGGTTTTTGAGTCATTAAGAAGGCGTAAAGAGACATCACATCTTCTTCAGTCATCTTTGTGTAGGATGTGTATGGAAAGGCTGGATAAAGGTAACTCCCGTCTTTGGAGATGCCATGTTGCATAGCTCGTTGAAAAGCAGAAAAAGACCAAGTCCCGATACCGGTTTTTATGTCAGGCGTGATATTCGTGCTGTAAACAACTCCAAAAGGTGTCTCAAGGGCCCGCCCCCCGGCATTGACTTGGCCATTTTCGATCGTATGGCAACCTTGACAATTACCAAGTGCCATTAAATTTTTACCTCGTTCAATCAATTGATCGGTAAAGATACTTCGATCTAATTGGGTAATCGATGGAATAGTATTCTTCCCCCCCAACATCGCAGCGCTAAAACTTATGAGAGCAATACCCAGGGCACCAATAATTTTCCATAACCCTTTTGGTGGTAACTTCATAGCCGGTGGGGGAGCAGATAATTCTTTGAGTTGAAAAGCTGCTCGAACCTTCTCTGGTGTAAATGGTGGTTCACGAAAACGCATGCCCGTAGCATCAAATATCGCATTTGCGATAGCTGCGGTTCCTGGTACAGACGACGATTCACCAGCTCCTTGGGGTTGCTCATTTGGACGAGGGATCATGACGACATCAATCGTTGGGACTTCCCGAAAATTCAGAATAGGGTAGGTGCCCCATTCTTGGCTAATTACGGTATTTTTGACTGGTTCGACGGACATGCTCTCTTTGAGGGCACGGCTCGTAGTTTGAATAACATTTCCATGAATCTGATGTGCAACACCTGCAGGATTGATCATTAAGCCTGCATCATGTCCGACAACGACGCGGCTAACATGTACTTGTCCGGTATTTTTATTGACTTCGACATCCGCGACCCAGGCAGCCCAAGCTGCTCCAAAACCGGGGAAGCGACTATGGATATACCGAGCATACGCTATACCTTGACCTTTTAAAATTTCAGGATTTTCAGAATCTTGGATAAGCCTAGGACTGATATGTGATTTCCAACCCGCTTTATCTGCTGTTGTTTTTAATAATTCAGTAGCCCTCGGATCTGAAAGATATCTTAAGCGAAACTCGAGCGGATCAACACCTGCCTCAGTTGCAAGTTCATCAATATAAGACTCGTGTGCAAATGAATTTGGTAGAGCAGAAACCCCGCGAAGCCATGAAGCTCGCAGGATTGGCGCCATATCATGAATTGTTACGCGCAGATGTTCTATGTCATATGGCGGCACCGCTGTTCGATCCCCCATCTCATAGGCAATTGCTTGCGCTGGGACAAGACCAGTAATCAATAGTGCCAGTAAAGGTGCGCCGTTTGATGGATAAGATACTGCAAAATCATAAGCGGCTATAGAACCGTTCTGATTAAGGCCGCCGTCCACTTCCATTAATTGAGCCGCACCTTTGGGCTCCCACAAGTTTTCTTGTTCGCGAGTCAGTTGGACGCGAACAGGACGTCCGCCCACTGCGCGTGATAGAAGAACCGCATCTCCGGCAACGTCATCTGCGCAATTTCTACCATAGCAGCCTGACGCCTCCATTCGGATAATCTCAATAGCTACATCTGGTAATCCTGTTAGGGTCGATAAATCTTTTCGAAGTACATGTGGATTTTGAGTGCCGGCCCAAACTTGTAACTGTGCTTTATCTAGCCACTGAGCAACAGCGCAGGATGGTCCAATAGAGGCATGTAATTGATACGGCCAAACATAGTGTCGCTGCATTCGGATAGCTGCATTTTGAAGAGCGTAGTCAACATCCCCAGTCTCTCTCACGATTCTTTTGGTAGAAGGATTTGCTTTAATAGCTGCGGTTAAATCTTCTACCGATGGCAGGGCGGGCCAGGATTTCCAAACCACACGTAACTCATGCATGGCTTGTTCGGCGTATTCTTCCCGCTCAGCTACAACCCCAACAAAATCTCCTTGGGTGAATACTTCTACGATTCCGGGGATGTGTGCAATAGTATTTCGATCAACATAATCTAAAGTTTTACCAATAAATTCCCCGTGATCGGCTCCGGCATAGGGAGGGCGAATTACACGACCGTGTAGCATCCCAGGTAATCGAATATCATGTACAAAGGTTAGTTCGCCAGTTGCTTTGGCGGGAATATCTACTCTAGGGACTGAAGTGCCAACTATCGTATAGTCACTAACAGACTTTAGATCGACATCATCCGCTAAGGCAAGCTCGAAATGATTATTTTTGATTAAATCACCAAAATTAATTGGTGTTTTATCCAAATAAAATAGGGTTCCTTGACTGATCTGAATGTGACTTGGAGGGCAAGAAAAGTATATAGATGCTTGCGTAATTAACCAATGTCTGACCTGCGCTGCTGCCTTACGAAGAGGTATTGCATGTATTTGTATAGAGGCGCTGGCAATGGTTGCACCTTGATTTGGTGCAATACCTGTACTACCTAAAATGATATGGACTTGTTGAATTGGTAGATACAGTTCTTCAGCAATAATTTGTGCAAGAGCCGTACGAATACCTGTACCTAAATCAACATGGCCATGTAGGCCGGTAACGCTACCGTCATCCCAGAGGGCTAGAAGGATTTCTTCACCTTCAAGGGGATTCCCTGCGACAAAAGCTGGTTGGCCAGGTGTTGGTGGAGGTGCTGGAGGTGGTTGACGCAGGATAAGCAGCACGCCATTCGCTTGACGCAGATCTTGACGTGTATGAACAGATTTATTGCGCATTATCATTTTTTTGACTTGTTGATACATTCTGATCAAGATCGGATAAATCTTTAGTCATTAACTGGGCAGCAATGTTGACTGCTTCGATTATTTCAATATGAGTCCCACAGCGGCAGAGATAATGATTTAAAGCCTGTCGTATTTGTATATCGGTAGGATGCGGTATTTTTTTTAATAAAGCAACTGTTCCCATAATCATGCCATTTAAACAGTACCCACATTGAGCAGCCTGAGTTTGTATAAACGCCTGCTGAACAGGATGTAATTTTTCCTGATTACCAAGGCCTTCAAGAGTAATGACTTCTTTGCCGATTACGGATTTTACGGGAACCGAACAAGATCTAACTGCTCGGTTGTCAACCAGAACAGTACAAGCCCCACACTCGCCCAAACCACAACCAAACTTTGGACTATTTAAAAATAAATCATTTCGAAGAATATAGAGAAGGGCGGTATTGTGGGGAACAATTAATTGATGGTTTAAATGATTAACATTTAATTGCAAGGGGCTTGGATGGGCCTGATCAGACACTTAAGTATGCCCCACGAATTTCGGAGTTCGCAGATAATTCAGACATTGAGCCGGAATAACAAATATGGCCTTTTTCTAAAACGTACGCCCGATCTGATACTAATTCAGCAAAATGAAAATTTTGCTCTGACAGTAAAATACTCACCCCGTGCGATTTTAACTCGAGGATCATTTGAATCATTTGTTCCACTAATAGGGGCGCCACACCTTCGGATGGTTCATCTAATAATACTACATACGGGTTACCCATTAAAGTCCTAGCCACAGTCAGCATTTGCTGTTCACCGCCACTCATGCGTCCCCCCAATCGGTCTGGCATCTCACCTAAATTAGGAAATAACTGATACAGTTTATCTTCTGTCCAATGAGGGGCTTCTTTACCATCAGGCCATACGCGATATTTTTGACGGCCCACTTCTAAATTTTCGGTGACTGTTAAGTCTGTAAAGATACGTCGATCCTCAGGTACAAAGCCAAGTCCAATTCGCGCAATATCATGAGGACTTGATAAAGAAATATCTTGTCCCATGAAATCAATTTTCCCTTGACGTTTATCCATTAGGCCCATAATTGTTTTTAAGGTAGTTGATTTTCCAGCACCATTACGCCCCATCAAGGCAACGACTTCACCCTGCCCAACTTGTAAATTAACATCAAAGAGTATTTGGGCTGCACCATACCAAGCAGATAATTTTTTTACCTCAAGAAGATTCACTATCTGATTATTGGAGCGCTGCTCGATTGTAATTACGGATGTAGTCATTTATTTATCCGATGTGACTTTCTTTTCAAAGGTTTTACCAGATCCAAAATATACTTCTTGTACTTGAGGATGTGCACGAATCTGTGCGGGGCTTCCTTGCGCAATTAATCTTCCACGAGCCAAGACGATAATACGATCTGCATGAGCAAAGACTACATCCATACTATGTTCAGTAAACAAAACTGCCATTTTTGTATCAATGACGAGTTTTTTAGTCAGAGTCATTAATTCATTACGTTCTTTAGGTGCCATGCCTGCAGTTGGTTCATCCATTAATAATAATTGGGGTTTATTAGCCATTGCAATAGCTAACTCTACTCGCTTAATGTCGCCATAAGCTAATTGATGGCAGGGTCGATCGGCTTGACTGACCATGCCCACCAACTCTAGTAAAGACATTGCCTGATCCCGGCGATAATTTTTTGCATTATTCCAAAAGTTCAAAGTTCTTTGATCGCTAGAGTGTAGAGCTATTTGAACATTCTCAATGACTGAAAAAGATAAAAAAATCTGGGCAATTTGAAAAGTACGTCCCACACCTTTGCGCCATATTTCTCGCGGTTTAAGACCTACAAGTTCTTGACCGTTTAGGGCGATAGAGCCATTATCTGCCCGTAACTGTCCATTAACCATATTGAATGTCGTTGATTTACCAGCACCATTTGGACCAATTAAAGCCAGTAATTCTCCGGCTTCGAGAGAAAAGTCAATACCATCGACGGCTTTAACGCCACCAAAATGTTTACCTAGACCTGAGACTTTTAATAAACTCATTGATTTGTCGTGGAATTATTTAAAACGGTTAAAAAATGTATTAAGTGAGCCGGAGATGCCGCGCGGAAATAGTAGCACTAAGAACAGGATAATTAATCCCAATGAGGCGCGCCAATAATCTGTAGATCTAGCAATTACGTCATGTAGCCATGTAAAAGTAACTGCGCCCACGATCGGCCCGGTTAGGGCGTTAATACCACCGAGTAAAACCATTACTAAGCCGTCAATCGATCGACCAATATGAATCACTTCAGGAGATATACTTCCTTTAGAAAAGGCAAATAGTACGCCCCCTAGCCCAGCACAAATTCCTGCAATTATAAAAGCGATTAGTTGTATTTTTTTTACATCAATACCAATTGCTTCGGCACGCATATCCGAGTCGCGTCCAGCTCGAAGAGCAAATCCAAAAGAAGAAAATAATATGCGCCAAATAGCCAATATTACGAAAGTAACTAGAGCCAGAGTTAGATAAAAATAGGCAATTTTATCTTTAAATAATTGGGATGGCCAGACACCGGTGAGGCCATTACTTCCTCCAGTTAGAGAATCCCACTGGAAGATTACAGCCCAGGCAATTTGAGCAAATGCGAGGGTTAGCATAGCTAGGTAAACACCGGATAAGCGAACGCTAAACCAGCCAAAAATGAGTGCTGCAATACCAGTTAGTAGTGGTGCAAGAATTAAAACTAATTCCATTGATATACCAAGATAGCGAACTAACAAAGCGGCAATATAGGCTCCTAAGCCAAAGTATGCCGCATGGCCAAATGAGTGCATCCCACCTGGGCCCATAATAAAATGTAAGCTAACAGAAAAAATAGTTGCAATTAATAAATCGATTACCAGTACGATGGTGTAGGGTGATTCGCTAGCGAAGTATGGTAACCCAATCAGTAAAAGAATGAATAAAGTGCCAACTATTTTTAGTGGTTGATTAGGGATTCGAAAAGAAGTTTCTAATTCTGAACTATGCGGTTTAGAAATTTGGGGTCTGCCGAGTAATCCCCAAGGTCTGATAACGAGTACGATGGCCATGACTAGGAAATCAACAACTAGAGTTAATTTTGAGAAGGAGACCTCTACTCCGAAGATATTGACTAAGCCGATCCAGACGCAGATTGCTTTTACCTCTGAAATGATCAAGGCGGCGATAAATGCTCCTGGAATTGATCCCATGCCACCGACGACGACGACTACAAATGCAGAGCCAATCGTATGGATATCAAGGTCCAGGTTGGCTGATTCTCTAGGTAACTGTAGAGCGCCACCAAGTCCAGCTAACATTGCTCCAATTGTGAATACAGAGGTAAATAAAATTGCTTGGTTGACCCCTAAAGCAGCGACCATTTCACGATCTTGGGTGGCAGCTCTGATTAAAGTCCCCCAGCGAGTTTTCTTTAATAAAAGCCAAAGTAATCCCAATATTACCGGACCAATAACAATCAGAAAAAGGTCATAACTAGGAAAAGGCCTATCTAGCAACATGACAGCGCCCTTAAATCCGGGAGCTCTTGGACCCAACAGTTCATCTGGCCCCCATAACCATAAGACAGTGTCTTTAATCACAAGTACTAAGGCAAAAGTTGCTAGTAATTGAAATAATTCAGGTGCTTTATAGATACGTTTTAAAAGGGTAATTTCGATCAATGTTCCAATCAGACCTACCAGGATTGCTGACAACACAATGGCGCTCCAAAAGCCAAAGGCATTGGAAAAAAAGGTTGCTAAAGAATAGGCAATATAGATGCCCAATAGAAAAAAAGAGCCATGTGCAAAATTAACAATACGAGTTACACCAAAAATTAGAGAAAGTCCTGCTGAGACTAAGAACAAGGACGAGGCACTTGCTAAGCCATTGAGGAGTTGTATTGCTAAACTAGAAAAATCCATGGATCTACTCAAAAAGATGATCCAACCTAAGTTGGATCATCGATCGACTATTCGTGAGGAAGTTAATTAGACGGACGAAGTTGTTTGACCTCGGCATCACTTGGCATCACTTTTGCACCATCGATATAACGGAAATTTACCATCACACCTTTACCACCCTCATTTTTAGTTCGTCCTACAAATGCACCAAGAGTTGATTGGTTATCTTGTGGACGATAGGTAATTTTCCCTAGAGGTGTATCTACTTGAAGACCTTTGAAGGCAATAATGAGCTTATCTGTTTCTGTTGACTTGGCCTTTTTGATGCCTTCTGCTAAGGAATAAATTGTCGCATACCCTACAATAGTTCCTAGACGTGGATAATCGTTAAATTTCTTTTGATAGGCATCTACAAAAGATTTATGCTCAGGAGTTTGGATGCCATACCAAGGGTAACCTGTAACGATCCAACCATTGGGTGTTTCATCTTTTAACGGGTCTAGGTACTCAGGCTCACCGGTAAGTAAACTAACTACTTCACGATTTTGAAATAAAGCACGGGTATTACCCTCGCGTACAAATTTCGTTAAATCAGCGCCAAATAAAACATTAAAAATGGCATCTGGTTTAGAGTCTGAAAGGGCTTGGACGACACTTCCAGCTTCTAGTTTCCCAAGGGGCGGTGCTTGCTCTGAGACAAATTCAACATCAGGTTGCGCTTTCTTGAGAAGAGCCTTAAATGTTGCCGCAGCTGACTGGCCATATTCATAATTCGGATAGACGATTGCCCAACGTTTCTTTTTTAGCGCAGCTGCCTCCGGTACCAGCATCGCCACCTGCATATAGGTTGAAGGCCGTAGACGGAATGTATAGGGATTGCCATTTTGCCAAGTAATCTTATCTGTGAGTGGCTCGGCGGCTAAGAAGAAAAATTTCTTTTGATTTGCAAAATCAGTCACTGCTAAGCCAATATGTGACAAGAAAGTGCCGGTTAGGACGTCTACTTTCTCCCGCGATACAAGTTCCTCTGCAACCCGGACAGCATCACCGGGGTTAGCATTATCGTCTCGTGAGATTAATTCGAGTTTTTTTCCATTGACACCACCCGCAGCATTAATTTGTTCGACTGCTAGGTCCATCCCTTTTTTATAGGGCTCTAAAAATGCTGGCTGAGCTTTATAACTATTAATTTCTCCAATCTTAATAACACCTTGTGCTTGGGTTGGAACTTGCCAAGTTAGTAACGTAGCAACAAATACAGTGACCAAAGACTTCATATGAATTATCCTCACCATCTTCTCCTAGTTTAAAAATGTCGATATACAAGATTTGCCAAATACTTACGCTTTTTATCACCGTACCACATCACCGCAACACATCACTAACCCCCACCCTACTAAGCTTTATTAAAAAACTCACTTCAAGCCGTCTAAGCCTTTAATTTCATGAGTCTGGAGACCTCCAACACGCGCCAATGGGCGACCACTATCCGTAACTGCAATCACAACAACAATTTCATTTTTTCGTGGTGCATCAGAAACTCGAGCTTCAATAGCGTCAAAATGACTTCTTACAAAAGCTGCATCTTTGTGTCCTAAGGGTACATCAATTGCAGTTCCCATGCCGCCTCTTTTTTTGCTCGAGGGCACAAGGGCCGCACCTTTTTCGACGGCAATGCGCAGGCCAGCACCCATTTTGGGATGTAACAGGGCTGCCGCATGCTCGATTTCACCGCCCTCACCAACGATTGCTGCTTTACCATAACTATGCGCATCTGACGGCTTAATTCCGAGTGCTAAAACACATCGATCTCCAAGATAGCCGCCTAGCTCTTCACCAATCGCAATGAGTTCATCTAACTGATCGACATACTCACCTGCACAGGGGTTTTCAATGACTGCCATGGCTAATGCGCGCCTGGTAGGGGGATTAATTTCTTGACCCATTTCAAAGCGTGTCTCATCGATTTGTACGATAAGTTTACGAATTTTAGCTCTCATGATTTTTAGTTCATCCTTGGTGATATGTTGTAATACCCATTATTAAAAAATTGTTAAGTCACACTACCGTTGGCCATCCCAAACCGATATTTTATCGATCGCAAGTCCTCCGACGCGAGCATGAATTCTTGCTCCTGTACTCATGGCTAATATATAAACAAGTTCATCTGCAAGAGGAGCACCTGGAACCCGAACCTCCATTGCATCAAAATGACTTCTCACATAACTCGCATTAATATTCGTTAGGGGAACATCGAGGGTTATGCCAGGCGGCCCAACTTTTTTAGTGGAGGAAACAATTGCAATTGCATTACCTGGTTTACCTGCTTGGGAGGTAGCTTGACCCTGCGTGTATTTTTGAAATGTGTTTGCGTTAGGTGGGGCATTAGGTGGCCGATCCCCCTTCCAACCGAGTAATTCTCGCATCGCGTAACCACCTGGGACATGCCACAATGCACCATGCTCTAGTTCCCCAGCCTCGCCAATAATAGCGCCTTTACCATATCCTTCGATTGTCGATGCATGTACAGCCATGGCCTTTAGTAATTGCTGCGCCATTTGTATTCCGATAGGCTGAAGGACATCCATCATGGGCGCTATATTTTGGACATACTGCCCCGCAAAGGGATTTTTGAGAACCACTGCGATTGAACCCCTTCGCAGGGGTTGATCGGGCTGGGGGCCATTTTCGTGGTAGATATCTTCTACGGTCGTTAGAGTACGTCTGATTTCTAGCTTCATTATATTGGAGTTCATTAATTTAAAGTGTGGCGTTGATCAAGTCAAAACTTTTTTTACTGGGAGCATAAAGGGAATTATTTATTTGTCTATGGTTGGGATAACTATTAGAGAATATACTTCGCACTTGATTTTGGCAATTCAGAATACAGCCCCAGATTAAGTGATCATTTTGGAGTAATTGCGCGACTTCTAAGCCTTTCTCCAGAGCTTGTTTGATTAATGGATA
Source organism: Thermoflexus hugenholtzii JAD2 (assembly GCA_943325205.2). Taxonomy (GTDB): domain Bacteria; phylum Pseudomonadota; class Gammaproteobacteria; order Burkholderiales; family Burkholderiaceae; genus Polynucleobacter. The sequence goes on from CALPOM020000012.1 coordinate 11,782, forward strand.
TTCTAATTGAGGGACATGAACCGTAATTAGCTTGTCTCCTAAATCAGAATTATCTTTCACATCGCAAGCTCTTTTTCGCTCGATCCGATCATCTTGAAGATTAACAGCATTTGCTATGATTGTTGCAGCAGCGTCAGCGGCGGCCGCGTTACTTGCAAGGACGGTAACACTGTCCGCAATCCCCATAGAAAAACTTCGACCTTGCCAACCGCTAGTGGCTATTCCTCTGACCGGATCTGTAGCAGAAATAGTTAATTTAGCATCGAGTTCAACGAAATGATCATTTTGGATCTGGTTATATGTTTGATATGCATTTGAACAAAGTCCAACTGGCAGGGTTTGTCCTCGTGTTAAATAAAATGCTGCATCACCACCATTATTGACCCATGCTTTGACTATTCCAGGGACTTTATAATATTCCAGGATATGATCTGCAACTGCACCAGCAACTGCGGCCATGGGCGTAATAAATTCTTCACAGAATGGTTGGCAAGCATGCCACATGTTTTGAGCAATAAGGCCGGTAAGCCCGTTTTGTGTTACATCCAACTCTATGGGTGATTGCAATAGGTCTAATTCACTAACAAGTTCAGGCAAAATTTGCTGAAATCTTTGCCAAGCTGCGTCATGTGCAGCTGCAATACATTGTTGATTGTGTATATCGGCTTTTGCCCCGATGATTAAGTCGATTGGTCCCCACGAAAAATGTTGATTACCATCAGACAGTTGGTTTCGTAGTGGTCTCATCGATTTTAACCAAGCATGGGTGGGTACAAAAATGGCCAGTGATTATTTGCATCATTTTTTTGGAGCATTCGAGCAGTAGGGGCACCATCTTTATGCCAGCCTCCATGTTGAAGAATATCTTCGATTTTTTGGATGTAATCCATATGCCCACCCAGCAGGCGATAATCATCGAGCTTCATACTAAATTCGATTGGCGCAACAATTGCTGGAGTAGGCACAGTACCAAAACTATTTGCAGGCATACGCATCACATCGACCATCACTGTAATACCTCCGCCTGGCCAAATATAAGCTGGAGCACCACCGCAGGTAACATTCACAAGATATTTTTTGATTGCTTGGGTTAACAATATGGGATTTTCAGTAATACCGGCACGTAAACTACCTCCAGCGCCACCTAGAAACAATACTGAAGTTAAAGAAGGTTCACAGTTTTCAATAATACGATCAATAATTAATTGCACATCCGCCGGCATTGATTTTTCAATTGGTACTAAATTGTTGTCTAACTCGTACCACACGGCATTTGCACCAGTAGTTGAAGTCATTAGTAACCTCAGCCCAGGCCAGGCTTTTTCTGGGTCCCATCCCTCGATAATTGAAAGTGGATTTTGGATATCAGTACCGCCCCATCCGGTACCAGGATTCGCTACCTGAAAATATCGACCCGGAGTTGATTTACGACCAATAATTTTTAATCCAGACGGCTTAATATTTAGACACTTACCGGCTTGGTGCTCTGTTAGAACTCCAGTAATATGATCGTCGACAACGACCACTTCATCTGCCAATCCAAAAAATTGTCTTGCAAATATGCCAATAGCTGCAGAACCGCAACCAACTCGCATATGTTTTTCTTCAACACCATCGACTTGCGGCGCTTTGCCAGCTTGAATAATTAAATTAGCACCACCTTCAACATGTAACTCAACAGCTTTTTTATTTCCGAGTTGGTGCATTAATTCACAAGTGATGCGACCTTCTTTTTTACTCCCCCCAGTTAAATGATTAACCCCGCCAATTGATAGCATTTGTGAACCATACTCGGCGGTAGTGACATGCCCAACAATTTCGCCCTTACATAATATATTGGCCTGTTCAGGGCCTAGATAACGATCAGTATCAATTTTGACTTTATAACTACAGTAGCTAAAAATACCTTCAGTTACTACCGTTACCATATCGATATCTGCGTGTTTACTAGAGACGATAAAGGGGGCTGGTTTGTAATCTGGATAGGTGGTAGATGCGCCGATACCAGTTACAAAAATTTCATTTGCGAGGAGTAAGTCGCCACTCCATGAATGAGCTTCTTCAGGCTTGATTGAATCTGGAGACTTCTCATGCGGTCTGTTGCCTAAGAAAGGTACTACTACAGAATTTGAAAGGGTAGCGTTTTTTTGAAGGATCAGAATTGGATCAAGGCGCAATAAAAAACCTTCTTCGTTAGCATATCGATCGCACGCACCAGATTTGCCTGGAGAAATTTGACAAAGGACTGGGCAAGCATTGCATTCAATTTTATCGCTTGCCATACGATCGTTTCTTGGTTTGGCTCGAGCCATAAACTCAGGTAAAGCCGGAGTATCTCTGACAGATTGTAGTTCGGACTCTGAGAGGTGATTACTGAGGCCGTCTGTTTTATTGTGTGAACTCATTTTAAATGAATAGAATACTCAGTGAGGGTTGATCAATTACCAGATCATTTAAGGCAACAATGAAGGGTTTATTTAATTTAAATAAGAGTTTATTAAAAACAGCATTTAAAAATGAATTTCATGTTGCATATACTACACGAAACTAATAAAATCTCAATTAATTGAAACACTAATGGGCGAATTTAACTTATCGTTTACCCTAACCAATAGAAAAGCCGTATTATTTTAAGAGTATGAAGTACGCCAAAACCAATATATATTGGTCATCCAATTATTTTTTAAATGAATTGAGTATTTATGAGTGCATTTCTTGAGGCAACGGTCCTCTCAGTCCATCACTGGACTGATCGCCTTTTTTCTTTCACTACGACTCGTGATCAAGCCCTGAGGTTTAGCAATGGGCACTTTACGATGATTGGTTTGATGTCGAACAATAAGCCTTTATTAAGAGCCTATAGTATTGCAAGCCCAAATTATGAGGAGCATCTTGAATTTCTGAGTATTAAAGTAGAGGATGGTCCTTTGACCTCCAAACTAAAAGATATTCAAGTCGGGGATAGCATCATTGTTGGTAAAAAACCCACAGGAACTTTACTCATTGACTATTTAATTCCCGGCAAGAACTTATATCTATTATCGACCGGTACAGGCCTGGCACCTTTTATGAGTGTTATTCGGGACCCTGATACCTATGAAAAATTTGAAAAGATTATCCTCGTGCACTGTGTGCGAGAGGTCAATGAACTAGCTTATCACGATTATTTAACGACTGAGTTGCCACAACATGAGTTTTTAGGTGAGATGGTATCTTCACAGTTTATTTATTACCCTACAGTAACTCGGGAAAATTATCATCATATGGGGCGTATTACGCACTTAATTGAAACGAATAAACTTACGCGAGACATTGGCTTACCTGATTTGGATCAAAAAAATGATCGAGTGATGATTTGCGGGAGTAACGAATTCCTCAAAGATATCAAGAAAATGCTTGAAGCAAGACAATTTAAGGAAGGTAATACCACGATTCCTGGAGATTTCGTGATTGAAAAAGCCTTTGCTGAACAATAACTCAGATGACTTCTAGGGTGCGAACTGCGACGAAAGAAAAATTGATAGGTGTTCGGGGTCTTTCTGCCATTGCGACTCGACAACAAATTTTAAAGGCTGCAATAGAGGTTTTTTCTATTTATGGCTATGAGGGGGGAAGTACCGAGAAAATATCGAAGTTGGCTAAATCCCATGATCGGATGATTTACTATTATTTTGGGAGTAAGCAAGGCTTATATATTGCGGCTATTCAAGAAATCTATAAGCGTTTTAATGAGGCCGAAGCCAAAATTAAGTTAAATATTGAAAAGCCAGTAGAAGCATTAGAAGAAGTGGCGCGTTTTATATGGAATTATTATCAAAAACATCCAGAATTTATCACACTGTTAAATAATGAGAACTTACATCGTGGCGAGATGATTTCTAAATCTCGTGAAACAAAGCAATACTCTTCTCCAGCTATTTCAGTCGTAGCGACTGTACTTGAGAAGGGAAAAAGTATGGGAATTTTTCGACAGGACATTGCTGCGCGCGATATTTATTTATTGATTGCATCTATGGGATATTTTTATCTTTCCAATCGATATACGCTTTCGGCTTTTTTAGGTGAAAAAATAACTACTAAGGAAAAACTAGCCCATTGGGGAAGTTTTATTGACGATGTTGTTTTGCGAACGGTTTCACTAGTCCATCAACAATCGAAGAAATGATTCAACGTTTTCTTTACTTTAAAGGAATAAAACATGGCTGATATTGTCTCTGATGGTAAATCAGGTAAGGTAGTTATTAAAAATATTGGACTATTGCTTTCTGGGAATATTGATCATCCAATATTAGACGCAGATACGATTGTGGTGCATGATGGTTTCATTCAATCGATTGGTAAATTTTCGGAGTTAGATACCAGTAATGCGAAAACTGTTATTGATGTGCATCAAACTTGCGTTGCCCCAGGTTTGATTGATAGTCATGTGCATCCCGTGTTTGGTGATTGGACACCACGTCAAAATCAATTAGGATGGATTGAGTCGACGATGCATGGTGGTATTACGACGATGATTTCTGCAGGTGAAGTGCATTTACCTGGTCGTCCTAAAGATATTGTTGGGGTAAAAGCTTTGGCAATTACTGCTCAAAGATCATTTGACAATTTTCGACCAAATGGAGTCAAGGTTCTTGCTGGTGCTCCTATTATTGAAAAAGGTATGGTAGAGAGTGATTTTAAAGAGCTCTCTGAGGCCGGAGTGAAGCTACTTGGTGAAGTCGGTTTAGGGTCCGTCAAGGCTGGTTATGAAGCCCGTGAAATGGTTTTATGGGCAAGAAAATATGGTATACAGAGTACCATTCATACGGGTGGACCATCCATACCTGGATCTGGTTTGATTGACAAAGATGTGATTTTAGAAGCAGATGCAGATGTGATTGGCCATATTAATGGAGGGCACACTTCTTTGCCGGAAAAAGATGTTTGTGAGCTTTGCGAAAAGTCCTCTCGTGCTATAGAAATTGTTCATAACGGTAATGAAAAAGTAGCGATAGCGGCCGCTCAGGCAGCGCTGCAATTAAAGTGTTTACATCGTGTCATTTTAGGTACAGATGGCCCAGCAGGATCAGGTGTTCAGCCACTAGGGATTTTACGTTTGATAGCATTTATTTCGAGTATGGCGTCTATTCCTGCAGAACTAGTATTTTGTTTTGCAACTGGAAATACTGCTACGATTCGACAACTCAATGTGGGCTTTGTAGAGGTTGGTCGAAGCGCCGACTTAGTATTTATGGACCGTGCTCAGCACACGAGTGGAAAAACCTTATTAGAAAGTATTCAGCTCGGTGACATACCAGGTGTTGGGATGGTCATGATTGACGGCATTGTGCGATGTGGTAGAAGTCGTAATACCCCACCAGCCACTCAAGTTCCTGAAGTTCTAACACATTAAAATGATTGAGATAGCCCCTTCATCTAGGGGCATGGTGACTATTGTCTGAGTATACGCATTGCACTCACTAATCGATTAATCTAATTTAAGCCCGATAGATTTTGTTAGATTTGAGAAGCGATCGATATCATCATGTACAATTTTCTTAAAGGTAGTTGGATTATCATAGGCAGGCGTATAGCCAATGGATATTAGCTTTTCTTTTACTTCAGGTAATTGAACTATCTTTAGTAGACGTTCATACAATTTTGCTTGTAGTGCTACAGGAGTATCTGCTGGCACTAGCAAACCATGCCACTGATTCATTTGATATCCTGGATAGCCTTGTTCTGCAACTGTTGGGATATTAGGTAACTGGAGAGTTCTTTCGGCTGACGTAATTGCTAGTGCGATTAATTTACCTGCTTTAATTTGAGCTGCTGCGCTTGACGCGGTAATAATTGCCATCGGAATTTGCCCGCCAAGAACGTCTCGAAGTGCTGGCCCGCAGCCACCATACGGAATATGTGTAATATTGGTTTTCGCATTGATATTGAGGATTGCGCCAGCCAAATGTTGGGGTGTGCCATTGCCACAGGAGCCAAAAGATACCTCATTCTTGGTCGGTTTAGCTGCTGTAATGAGGGCTGCTAGATTTTTATAAGGTGAATCAGCGGGAACTACCAAGACTGACGGAATAAAGGCCACATTAATAATCGGAGTGAGGTCTTTTTTAGGATCAAATGGCATGCTGGCAAATACGCCAGGATTAATTGCGTAAGAACTGTTCACCATTAATAAAGAATAACCATCAGACGGCTTGTCTGCAACATGCTTAGCACCGACGTTACCACTTGCTCCAGCGCGGTTTTCAACAATTGCAGGCTGACCAAAAGATTCTGTGAAGTAGTTCCCCAGTATGCGTGCTAGGATATCTGTGCCACCTCCCACCGGAAAGTTAACAACAATTGTGATGGGTTTGCTCGGAAATTGGCTGATAGGTTCTTGCGCTAAGGACACGGAAGTCATTAGAGAAGTGAGCATCCATAAAGCCGATGCCATCATTATTTTTTTATTGAACCAGTAATTCATTTTAGCTCCTCAGTAGAGTTAATTTTAAAGAATGCAGGCGTGGTTTTAGAATGAGTTTGATAAGGATTTATCTTAGCATGCTTCATCAGGGTTGTAGGTGATATTTTATCAATATGGTGAATGAATCCTTTGTTACATCATACATGTCGAACAATCTTTATATCCTTGAATACGCGGAGGTGGGCGGTTGATATTAAGTGGTTAATGATGCCATGACAAACCCTGATTTTTTCAAGGCTTTTTGATGAGCATCTTGTAGTTTTTCAAGATCAGTACTCTGTATCAGATATAAAGGCTCACCCTGAACTACCTCATCTCCGGGTAGTTTTTTTAAGTCGACACCGGCCAACTTGAGGACTGGTGCACCACAGTGGCGCGCGATATCAGAAATAATTCCTCCATCAATTTTTTGGACCCGTCCGTTACTCTCAGCAGTGACTTCTAATGTGTAAATTTTTAAATCTTGGGCGGGTATTTTTCCTTGGAAGTTGATGATTGCCTCCATTTTTTTCAGGGCAGCGCCGGACTCGAGTAATTTTTTGGCTAATTGATAGCCAGCATCAAAATTACCAACACTTGGATCAAAAGCAAGAATATGCGCTGCAAAAAATAAGGATTTTTCTAGTAGTGGGATCGATGCCTTAGGGTCGTTCGCTAGAACTTGTAAAACATCTCTAGCTTCTAGGGCGGGGCCAACCCCCATCCCAATAGGTAGATCACCATCGGTAGGAAAGGCTTTAACGGTTAAGCCGATCTCCTTTCCAACATATTCAAATAAGTGCGCTAGTTCGACCGCTTCTTCCTGAGTTTTAACCTTTGCACTAGAACTATAAGGTACATCGATGACGATGTGGGTAGAGCCGGCGGTATATTTTTTTGACAAAATAGATGCTACCGACCATTTACGCGAATCTAAACCATAAGATTTCGTAATTGGATTAATAGCGTCGTCCAATAATGAGTGATTTAATTTGCCGTTCCAGGTAATACAACCATTCGTGGCCTGCACACAAGCTTTTACTTCGTCAAAATTGAGATCTACTTTAGCAAGGACTTCCATCGTATCAGCTGTGCCAGAAGCAGATGTAATTGCGCGCGATGAAGTTTTTGGTATGAGTAATCCAAATGCTGCAATGATTGGTATGACTACTAGTGAGACGCGATTACCTATAATGCCACCAAGAGAGTGCTTATCGACTACGATGGATTTCCCCCAAGCGACTCTTGGATAATTAAAGGTTCGGGCATGCGCAATAGAGACAATTTCATCTTCGGTTAAATGTTCTGTACAGGCAATTAAAAAAGTTTGCGCATCATCAAAAGAAAACTTTTTTTGAATAATTGCTGGTATGAGTTGGCTGTAGGATGCACGATTTAAGCTTTTCCCACAAATTTTTTGGTATAAATCTTGTTGGAGTTTGTCGGTTGACTCTAGATTACAAAGGAGTATTGCTTTGAGTCGACTAATCCCGATTCCTAAACTGAGGTTGTTATTGATTTTAAAGCTGGATATTCCAGCAGGTAGGGGTAAAGACGCTCTTGTTAAGCGCTTCTCAATTTCTTCTGGAGTTTCTCGTTCTCGAGAACTTAGGCGCATGCGAAGGACTTCAATCGGCGCATTAATCTCGATGACACAAAGATGGGGTACTTTTTCTTGGAGTAAATGAACCATGCTACGAGAACCATTAGCAATGACATGTACCCCTTGTTCTATAGCATTTAGAAGGGAGGAGGGTAAGCCATAATATAGTCCATGGGCTTGCCAAGTAATGATGAAATCACCACTGATCTCACGTTCTAAGAACTCTGCCACACTGCAGCTATCATGGTCCTCAGTATGCAGCAGCGCTTGACGGGTAATAACACGGCGCGCCAAAAGAAATTGATTGTTAGGGAGTAAAGGCATCACCCCAGAGATGAGGCTATCCTTACCACTGCCACTTGGTCCAACGACAAAAAAGAACTTACCTGGTTGCATGGATTGTTTTTATCAATCCAACTAATTAGTCGTCAAGACCGATATCGACTGGGGGTGCAGCTTGGGTAATCTTGCTTGTAGAAATATAGTCCACGCCAGTCTTTGCAATGGCTTGAATCGTTTTGATATGGATGCCACCAGAAGCTTCTATTTTCGCTTTACCAGCGACTATTCCCACGGATTTTGTCATATCTTCGAGCGACATATTGTCTAGCATAATGACATCAGCACCAGCCTCTAACGCCTCTATTACTTGGTCAATACGGTCACACTCTACTTCAATTTTAGTTAGGATAGGAAGTAATTTGCGTGCACTAGCAACTGCATTGAAGATACTACCGGCAATTACAATATGGTTATCTTTGAGCATTACACCACTATCTAGCCCTAAGCGGTGATTGAGTCCACCGCCACAAACGACGGCATGTTTTTCAAGCATTCGCAAGCCTGGTGTAGTTTTACGTGAATCGATTAAACGGGCCTTAGTGCCTTGAATTTCAGCGTTATAGCGCGCAGTTTCGGTCGCAATACCGCAGAGTCGCTGAGCAATATTGAGGGCAGGGCGTTCGGCAGTAAGAATACTGCGCGCTGGTCCGGTAACCGTCAATAATTTGGTTCCCTTTTGAACCTGATCGCCATCTTTGACATGGCGAGTTACTTGCAGTCGTGAATCATACTTACAAAAAACCCGCGCTGCCACATCTAAACCGGCAATGTACATGGGTTCTCTTGCATTCATATAAAAAGTTCCCAAGGCATCTTCTGGGATCATGAGTTGGACTGTTAAGTCGCAATGTCCGATATCCTCTGTCAGCCAAAGTTCGATGAGTTTTTCTGTTTGAAATATATCGTACATAAGGATTCCTTTATCGATGTAAATATGAGAGATACTATAAATTACCTTCAATAATTAGATGGATGGGTCATTAATTATTAATTTGTTTAGTGAATGATACATTAAAATTTAGTGAACGCTACATTAAAAGCTACTTTTTTTATCTTTTAACTTTAATCTATGCAGGCCTTTAAATCAAATTAATTCGTGTTGGGGGATTTATAATGTGTGAGAGGTCCTGAGGAGGTAATATTTAAGAAATTAGTTGCTACTCACAGTAGCCTTTCTCATAATTCATATTCATTAGACACTTCTAAGATATGCCTGTAAACCTTGCGAATACTTGATACGTTAATCAGGTATGCTCACAACTAAATCCATCAGTCAAATAATCATCGCTATTCTATCCATTACTGGCAATCCTGTTCTGGCAAAATAGAATCATTTACTAGTAGAGCATTATCGAAAAAGCCATTAGAGCTCCATTATCCTGGCAGATCAAGCGAAACTAGCAAAAGCGAAAGACACTCAAATACCCCAAAAGACAATTTATCGATTCATCCAAAAAATCATTTGGAAATGATGAAACAGCTTTCTCTCGAGCAAGGAAGTTGACATTTTACCGATGATCAAAATCGATATAAGCCAAGTAGTCTTCGGAGAGGCCATTACTAGTAGCGTTCATTAGCTGGGCATGCTGAACGATCCTAAGGATGGACATTATCCAGACTAGCAAACTCTCCTAGTCTGAAGGCGTCCATGCAGTAAGCTATTTTAGTTAGAAGCGTTTACCTACAATTTCATTATCGGAGTTCTCGCCTTTGTTATGGCCTATCAATTCTGAGCCATTAACTTTAACTATTGCTGTATGAAATTGCTGATTACGATCAATATAGCCAAAGCTTAATTTATCTCCACTAATTTGAGCATTCAGGATTGATTGAGATGTGTTACCGATAGTAAGTACACCTCCAATTTTTTGATATCGTTGCGCGAGGTTAAGGACTACTTTACTTTGGGGTTCTATACCCGTGAGCGCCCAATTACCTTCAACTTTGGCTGGGACAACCCAAAAATAGCCTTTAGCCATACTGCTATCTATTTCTTTATCAGGTTCCCAGTCCCCCATATTAAAAGCATGTGAGGCGATTCGAGTCCCTGGTTTCATATTCAAGATGATTGGACGAAGTTTGATATTGAGGTGAGGTAACAGGTACAGCGTAACTACTGTTGCCTTACTAAAATCCTCAACAAAAATATCGCCATTAATAATCTTCACTTTATTACCGACACCGGCCCGATTAGCATTTCTTTGCGCTAGGGCAGCCATATCAGGGTTAAACTCAATACCAATAGCATTCGCCCCAAACTCTTTAGCTGCGGCAATCGCAATTTTTCCATCCCCTGCGCCTAGATCGTAGACAAGATCTTTTGGCGTCACTTCAGCAATTTTTAACATGGAGCTTACTAAATCATTACCCGTTGGTATCCAAATGACATCTTTTCCACTCTGGCCCATACTGGGGGTGTATTTATCATCGCCAACATCAAAACGATTTTGAGCACTCACCGGAATAATGAGTGCGACACTGAGTGTAATACCGATCAAAAAGATGTATATTTTAGAAGTTTTCATAAGCTTGGAATTTGATTAAAAGAACACCCATAATTTATAACAGGACTGACATAAAAAGTCACTATCAAAGTTGTTAGTAAATCAGTTAAAATTGATAAATATAACTGCCTATAGCTCAGCTGGATAGAGCAACGGCCTTCGAAGCCGTAGGTCGCACGTTCGAATCGTGCTGGGCAGGCCATAATTATAAAGGAGGCGTAATGAGCGATGGTAGAAGGGCCTTTGCCGATCGGTTGCAAGAAAATCATCTGATTGTTGCTCCTGGGGTCTTTGAGATGGTTTCATTAAGACTAGCCGATCGGATGAACTTTGAGGCTCTTTATATGACCGGTTATGGCACTGTGGCATCTTTATTGGGTTTGCCGGATGCTGGCTTAGCGACATTTTCTGATATGCTGGGTCGAGTTACTGCAATGGCCAGTATGGCCAAAACACCATTAATTGCCGATGGTGACACTGGGTATGGTGGCCTACTCAATGTGCGGCACACGATTCGAGGCTATGAAAACGCTGGGGCAGCAGCAATTCAGCTAGAGGACCAGGAGTTCCCTAAAAAATGTGGTCATACGCCTGGCCGGCGTGTTATTTCTTTGGAAGAAATGGTCCAAAAAATTCAAGTAGCTGTTGATGCTAGAGTTGATCCCCATTTTAAGATTATTGCGCGCACTGATGCACGCACTACCCTTGGATTGGATGAGGCATTACGCCGAGGAGAGGCTTATGCCAGGGCTGGCGCAGATATTTTGTTTATTGAGTCACCCGAGTCAATCGAAGAAATGGCCATCATTTGTCAAAACTTCAAAGGGATTCCGATGATTGCTAATATGGTTGAAAAAGGACGAACTCCAGTACTGACTAAAAATGAATTACAAGAACTTGGTTATCGCCTTGCGATTTTCCCAGTGACTGCTTTATTAGCAGCTACGCAAGCGATGGCAGCTGTTTATGAGCAGTTTAAGCAGATGGGTTCATCCGTCGATATAAGCCAGGACCTGTACGATTTTACTGAGTTATCAAAATTGATGGGGTTTGAGGATGTCTGGGAATTTGAAAAAAAGTATATTGAAAGTAAGTAGACTCAATCACTAGAATGGGGAGATTTTCATGAAAATAAATTTACATCAGCGGATGCAGTGGTTTGGTATGAGTCTAATTAGCTGCTTATTTGCCATATCACTTACCCATGCCCAAATCGTATATCCTGTAAAACCCATTCGTTTAATCGTGCCGTTTACTCCTGGAGGGGTTACAGATACCTCAGGTAGATATATTGCAGATCAGTTATCTACGAAGCTTGGCCAACAAGTAGTTGTTGAAAATCGTCCAGGTGCATCAGGTAATATTGGCTCCTACCAAGTCGCGAGTGCTGAGCCAGATGGCTATACCTTATTGCTAGGCTTTGATGGCACGCTGGTCATTAATCCGCATGTTTTTGAAAAGATTTCTTTTGATACAGTCAAAGATTTTTCCCCCATCGGTAAAATTGGTGATGCAGTTTTAATCTTAGTCGCAAACAATAACTTTCCTGGTAAAACTGTCAATGACATGATTGCAATTTCTAAGAAAGATTCACAGGGTTTATCTTATGGGACTTCTGGAGCGGGTAGTTCGCCGCATATTGCTGGAGAATTATTAAAGCAAAAGACAGGCGCTAATCTCGTTCATATTCCTTATAAAGGAGGTGGCCAGGCGATGACTGATCTGTTGGGTGGCAATATTCCACTTGTCTACACTGCGGTTGCTGGCGCAAACCAGCATATTAAGTCGGGCCGATTAACACCACTGGCCGTCTCTAGTTTTCAGCGCAGTTCTAGCTTGCCGGATGTGCCAACATTTATGGAAAGTGGCATTAAAGATTTTGAGCTGAGTAGTTGGGTTGGTTTATTAGCACCTGCAAAAACTCCAAGACCAGTTATTATGCGACTGAATCAAGCCTTAAATGAAATTCTTGCCTCGACTGAGGGCAAGGAACGGTTAAATTCGATGGGTATAACCGCTACAGTTGGTTCTCCCGAAAAATTTTCTGAGCAAATTAAGTTTGATTTAACACGTTTTGGTGCGATCGTAAAAAATGCAAATATTAAAGCAGAGTAACTACAGTTTTTAAATGGCAATTGTTTTTAAATCGCCATGGCTTCAAGGGCCATTGACTTATGGTATCGCAATCATTAGTGGTTACTTAGCAAGTTATTTTAATTTTCCCTTGCCGTGGATGCTTGGACCACTGTTAGTCGTTGCATTATTGTGCGTACTTGGGGTTAATTTACGGGTTCCTGTCGCTGGCCGATATACTGGCCAGTGGCTAATTGGCATTGCTATTGGACTGACCTTTTCGCCATTAGTGGTAAAGGAGATTGTCCGTGATTTCCCATTTATTATTCTAGTCTGCTTAGGCTCACTACTTTTGCTCAGTTTTGGTACTTGGTTACTTTGGCGTATTTTTAAGATACCAATGCGAACAGCCTTTTTTTGCGCAGCTTTAGGTGGTGCATCAGAGATGACTAATCTTGCTGACCGCCACCATCAGCGAGCCGATTTAGTGGCGGCGGCGCACTCTCTAAGACTTTTAATCGTTCTTTGTATAGTTCCCTTATTGTTTCAGATATGGGGTACACCTGGAGATTTTGAACTAAATGCTCTCAATAGGAATTTTTCTATTCAGGGGTGTGGCCTTCTCTTATTGGGTTCTTTATGTGGCGTATTACTTTTTCGATTTTTAAATTTACCCAATGCATTTTTACTTGGCCCACTTTTAGTGGTTGCATTGATGGCTACATTCGCAATCGAACTAACGTCATGGCCAAAAGTCTTATCCAATTTAGCCCAATTATTATTGGGTACAGCACTCGGTGTACGCTTTACAAAAGAGTTTATAGCGCATGCTAAAAACTTGGCGATAGGGACTTCTGTTTATACAATCATTTGTATTTGCTTTAGCGTCCTATTTGCGTTAATTATCCAGCAATTATCTGACCTAGATGTTGAGTCCCTGATTTTGAGTAATGTCCCCGGAGGTATGGCTGAAATGGGTATTACTGCAAAAGTATTTAAACTCAATGTACCGGCAGTGACAATTTTTCATATTTTTCGGATGGTATTTGTTATCCTAACCGCCGAGCTAATATTTAAGCACATCCTCGTTCGATTTGATCGGCAACCAGAAAAATCGCAATAAGACTTTGAAACATTCTCAATGAATGTTTACTACCCATTTTATTGAATTCAAATATTTATCTAAACTGAAAAATATCCTTGAAAGTGTTTTACTCCTAAAGTATTGCATTTTTCAATAAAAGGTGTAGGCTAAGTATTAGTTGTACAACTAAAGGGGGTGGATCGATGTCCAATATTAGCCCGACTAGCCAACTAAACGACTCTTCTTTATCTCAAGAGGCGCCGAGAAAGAGGTTTAAAAAATTTTCTGTACCTGATAGTAAAGTGCAAGAGGTTGCCCCAAGCGCCATTATTGAAATTGAGCATGCGTTAGAAAATACTGAGCAGAACATAGAAGATAAAGCTAACAAAAAATTACAACAATATCTTCAGATTGATAATCTAAAATAACTGCACTTTTTTAAGCTAGAATTTGCTGAGCAAATTCTAGTAGATTTTTTTCCATCAATGGCCGACTAATTACTTGCACACTTAAAGGTCGGTGATTGGCATCAAGTCCGATGGGAATACTAATCGCAGGTAGTCCTAAGTAATTAATAAAACCCATCAAGTGAAATAATCCCATCAACTTTTCTTGATGAAATTGTGGGTGACCAATTTCCACTTCTTGCCAGTCTGGTAAAGAGCATGAAAAACACGGGATGATAATCAGATCATGGTCTGTTAGGTATTGATCGATAAACTGCTGGCGATGTTGGGTAAGACTATGTAGATATTCTAGATATTGCTCTGGTGATATATACTGCGCCCTTTTGCAGATTGATCGTATTGTTTTTGTAATTGTTGGATCATCTAATCGATTTGAAAATTGTTGATTTAATTCATAGGAAAAAATGAGTTCTGTGGCTTTTCGGTAGATCTCAAAATCGGTGAAATTGATCTCGTCTACTTTTGGGAACCGCGTCAAAATAAACTGCGTTAAACCATTAAAAATTGTCTGACTGAGTAATTGCTCGGGAATCCAGTAGGCAATTTTGTGCGCTGGTGCAATATCTTGCAGAGGCACCTCGGTTAGGATATTTAAAATCAGTTGTACATCTTGAACATGCTTACCTAAAATACCAACGGTATCTAGTGTAGGGCTCAGAGTCATTACTCCTTCTGTAGAAATGACACCAGGAGTAGTTTTTAAACCGAGTATTGCGCAAGATGCTGCCGGAATTCGGACCGAACCACTGGTATCTGTACCTAAAGAAACGGGCGTCATTCCAGACGCAACGGCAACTGCCGAGCCACTGGACGATCCTCCAACCATCCAATTGGGATCAAGAGGGTTTAGACATCTAGAAAAATTACTATTTTGTGATGTCGCTCCACAAGCATACGGAGCCATTACCGCTGTACCTAAAATACTTGCTCCTGCTTCATGCAGTTTTGTAATCGCTCGCGCACGCGTAACTTTTGCCTGTGCATATCCGGTATTGACACCCAATCCTGGCATATGTTGTTCTAATTGAAAGATATCTTTATGAATCATTCCTACCCCTTGAAGGGGGCCATTGAGAGTGGAGATTTGACGCGTCTCAGATGCAATACAGTGGTAGGCTTGATTGAAGGAGCGTATTTTTTTCTGCTGTTCGAGAACAGTACTGAGCGGATCCAACCGAGTGGCGAGTTGTTGTATTGTTGGAAAACTCTCGATAGAAGTAATAATCTTCCTACCTTTTTAAGCAAAAATTATTGGGCAGCATAGCCACCATCAATTAACAAATCAGATCCTGTTACAAATGCGGAAGCATCACTCGCGAGATAGAGTGCTGCTAGGGCAATTTCTTCAGGCAAACCAAGGCGACCAACCAAGTGCATAGGCCCCATTTCTTTACGAGCGTTCTCCATCGTCCCAAAGCGCATGGTCATGCGCTCTGTTTCAATTGCACCGGGTGAAATCGTATTAGTTCGGATACCTTGCGCAGAATGATCAACAGCCATCGCGCGGGCTAAGTTAATTAAAGCTCCTTTAATTGCACAATAGACTGCCCGATCAGCTATTCCAACTCGGCCTAGTTGTGAGGCAATATGAATCACTGAACCAGTTTTGGCTTGAATCATATGAGGAATTACCACTTTACTCATCAGAAAAGCGCCTGTTAGGTTGACAGAAATCGCTTTATTCCAATCGGCTAGAGAATAATCTACAACACTGCCACTTGGATCTTTAGCCGCAGCGCCGTTCAGAAGGACCTGTACTCCCCCAAAGTTTTTAACAACTTCCGAGACGGCATTTTGTGTAGCTACTTCGTCGCTTACATCAACATACAGCCCAATGGCTTTACCACCCATCGCATTAATTTCATCGGCAGTTCGCACGGCATTCTCTGTTAAAAAATCTAGGCAAGCGACTTGAGCTCCTGCTTGCGCAAAGGCAATGGCAATTGCCCGACAAATTCCTTGGCCGGCACCAGTGACGATGGCAACTTTGCCAGTCAGTGAATATTTATTGAGGATATTTTCCATGAAATTCTTTCGATTTAAACACTACCAAGATAGGCCTCTTTGATTTGTGGATCATTCACTAAATCTTTGCTTGATCCGCTGGTGAGGATGCGACCAGTTTGAAGAACATAACCACGAGATGCAGTCGATAGGGCATAGTGCGCATTTTGTTCTACTAACAAAACACTCGTATTATTCGCATTAATTTCTCGAATAGTTTTAAAAATATCTTGCACAATAATCGGTGCTAGTCCAAGGGATGGCTCATCAAGACAAAGTAGCCTTGGCTCTGACATGAGTGCCCGACAAATTACGAGCATTTGCTGTTCGCCTCCCGATAGGGTTCCAGCTGGTTGCTTAGCCCGCATTTTTAACTTCGGGAACATCGTCACCATTTTTTCGATTAAAGAATTCATTTTGGGACGGTTGTTTCGGTGGCAATACCCACCCATCTCTAAATTTTCTAAGACGGTCAAAAACGGGAACACATGACGACCCTCAGGAACTAGTGCGATTCCTAATTGATTTCGTTCAAAGGAGGGCATTTTCGTAATATCAATACCATCAAAAATTATCTTACCTTTGCGGGGATACATAGCTCCAGCAATGGCTCTCATTGTTGTACTTTTGCCTGCTCCATTGGAGCCAATTAAAGTAACAATTTCATTTTCTTCTACCTTAAAACTAATATCTTGGCAGGCTGCAACATCCCCGTAGGCAATTTCAAGATCAATCGCTTCAATTAATGTGCTCATATTTCAGTTCCACTTGACCCTAGATAAGCTGCGATGACTTTTGGATTACTTTGAACCGCTGCTGGTTTGCCATCAAAAAGATATTCACCATGATCCATCACAAATATCTCATCGGCGACGTTCATAACTAATTTCATATTATGTTCAACCAAGATGATGGTCATATCTTTATTTTGTAAATTTTTTAATCGACTCATGAGAAACTGAACTTCAACATCATTTAAGCCGGCCGCAGGTTCGTCCAACATGAAAACTTCTGGCCTAGTTGCTAGAGCGCGTGCAATTTCTAAAAGTCGCTGCGAGCCATAAGGAAGTGACCCGGCTCGCTCCTCGGCTTTGTCGGCAAGGCCCACAAAATCAAGCAGGCTAAGAGCTTCATCTTGACAATCTAACCGATTCTTTTTATAAGCTCCTGCGGGCAGGATGTATTGCCAGAATGGTATTTTGTGATGAATATGAAAACCAGCGATCACATTATCTAAAACAGAGAGTTGTTTAAAAAGACGAATTTTTTGAAAAGTTCTGGCCATACCCAGCGGAACGCGTTCATGTAGTTCCAAATGGGTAACATCTTTACCTTTGTAAAGAATATTTCCCAGAGTCGGAAAGTAAGTTCCAGATAAAAGATTCAAAGTTGTTGATTTTCCAGCGCCATTGGGACCGATGATCGTTTGAATCGAATTTTTCGAAACCTTTAATGAAATTTTTTCAACGGCTTTTACACCACCGAAATATTTACATAAGTTATTGACTTCTAAGATATTGTCTAGCATAGGTTCATCAGAAATGATTAAGTTACTTGTTCAGCTTTGTTTTCATGAGTTGTATTGCTTGCAGGATGCCACCCGGCATAAACAGAACAACGAGAGTTAGGGAGAGACCATAGACTAAAAGCCTAGCATCACCGATGCTACGCAATAGTTCGGGCAATAAGGTGAGTACAACTGCACCAATAATGGGACCAATCATCGTTCCCATACCACCAACCACCACCATGGCTAAGTATGAAAATGATTCGATTACTGCAAAGGCATCTGGCACTAGGGTGCCTACAAAGCTTGGATAAAAGGATCCTGCTAGACCGGCAATCATTGCACCCACTCCGAAGGAGAATACTTTCCAGAGTTTGGCATTAATACCTAATGACGCTGCAGAGACTTCATCTTCTCGAATTGCCCGAAGAGTATCACCGATTGGGGACTTTAAAATATTGTTTAAGACAATATAAGAGATGAGTGCCACAAACGAAATTAAATAAAAGAGGTTCACTTGATTATTGAATTTAATCTCTAGTCCAAAAAGAGCAATAGGTGGAGGGGGCGCGATGCCATAGATACCTAATGGCCCAGAAGTCATACTCCCCCAATTTAATAAGATTTGATGCAAGATAATCGCAAACGCCATAGACGCGATTGCTAAATAATGTCCTTTTAGACGGGTTGCAAAGAAAGCAAGTAATATCCCGATAATGCCCGCTAATAAAGAACTAGTAGCCACTGCCAACCAAAAACTGAAACCTGCTTTTTTAATGAGAAGAGTGGTTGCATAAGCTCCCACTCCGTAAAATGCAGAGTGTCCAAGATGAAGTTGGCCGGTATATCCCAAGATGAGATTTAAGGACATAGCCAGCATAATGTTTAAAGAGATCGTAATCAGAATGCTTCGCCAATAAGCAGAGCCACCCAGCAAGATGGGTAGAGCAATAATGAGTCCGATTGCGAGTAAATAGTAAACCCAGCTCGGGATTTTTTTTAGGATAGAAAGCTGTTCAGACATTTTCTTCTTTCTTTTCTGCGATCAAGCCCGTTGGTTTGACAAGAAGCATTACTAGAAGGAGTGCAAAAACGACGAGGTCAGTTACGCCAGAGTCCAAATATTGCGTTGTAAATGCTTCGATAAGACCAACTAAAAGACCGGCAATAATGGTTCCTGCCATATTGCCAAAGCCACCAATAATTACAATTGCAAAGGCTTTAACAATGACAGAGGCGCCTGCAAATGGAGTAAGTACCAATATGGGACCTAACAT
>CALPOM020000013.1 GCA_943325205.2 Thermoflexus hugenholtzii JAD2
AACTTTTCTTGAGCCTTATCATGACCAAGGCTTAATACGTGGTGATACGCCTTACCAATTTCTCGGCTCAGATTACGTTGTAAATGTTTTGCCATAGATGGAATCTGATGCGACAAACTTTCAAATTCATCAAATTTAATAATACATGCTTCGCTATCTTCCATGGCAATAGCTGTGGTTTGATGGATATTGTTATCAAGACTGTCTAACCCGACCATATCACCTGGCAAATGAAATCCAACAACTTGCCGTTGACCATCCTCAGTAGAGTATTCTGACTTTAATGAACCAAAACGGATATTGTAAATAGCGCTCATTTTCTCACCGTGTTGATACAACCGATCGTTTTTCTTTAATTTCGTACGATTCTTTACTAATTCTCCTACCCGGTCTAATTCTTCATTCGTCAGAGCGTGTGGTAAGCAAAACCGACCCATTACACAAGTCGAACAATTACTCTTGGAAGTCATTAACATAAATCCTTTTTTACAACTTTATGCCATTCTTCATTAATTAGCAATACGGCTTTACCCTTTGTTATTTTATATTGCTTAACTCGAATTGCATTAGTACTAATTGTGATTTGTATCAACTAGTGCAAAAAATTATTAATATCTTATAAGTTTTGTATTTAACTACTGCATAGAGATGCTATTTTGCACTTGATTAAAATCAACCGTGAGAAGTTACTTCCAATAAATTGATATTTTTTTATGCTTTATATCTTCAATCTCAAATAATCGAATATTTTTATTTCCCTCAAATGTGGCTTCTAACAAGTATTTTCCAGGAGCCAGTTTTAATAAGATTAGAGGACCTTCAACATTCATAGCTATTATTAATTTGTTTTTATTATCTCTTACTACTATTGCAACGTCCGAAATCCATTGCGCCTTCCTCGCATTAATTTGTGAAAATTCAAACAATATTGGCCAATTTTTAGACTCCTTTCTGATTGCTATAGATTCATCTAATCCAATCCCACCAGAAATAGTTTGAATGTTGTTTTCTAATTTAATTTCTGGTAATTGAGCAAAAACAATAATTGAATATATTGAGGAAATAATACTTACCAAAATATTTCTAATAAAATTTTTTTTCATTAGTTCCTCACTATTAATCTTTATTCTTATTTGATAAGTTAGATTAATTATTTTTTATATTTATGAATTTAAAATTAATACTGGAAATTTAGAATTTGAAATTATGTCGTAAGCCTTGTCATTTAAAAAAATATTTTTTATTCCATTATGCTTATGGTAATTCATTACAACTACATCTGCAGATACCTTTTCAGCTGCTTCTACCACTCCATCAGCAACATTGGGACGAATCACATGTAAGGTATCAACAGTAATTTCCGATGGAAATAAAATAAGATATTTTTTAAATAATCGCTTTGCAAAATCCTTGCTAGCCTTTTTATGTATTTTTTCGGAATCCTTAATCCTTGTAACGCTTTCTGAATCCATAAAAGGTCCAATTGGATCTGAAACATACACTAAAGTAACTTTTGCAACTTCTTTTATAGCTAACTGAATAATTTTATATAATTCTTTTTTGTTAAATAAGGGATTACTAATTGGTACTAAGAAATGTTTAAACATTTAAGACCTCCTCAATAAGTTTAGGTAACATAGTGATATCTCATTTAATTTAATATTTATTAATAAAAATTTACTTATTTTTGTATTAAATTTTTATCTATATTTTGATAATTAGTTCAATTTTATGAAGTAAATTAAAGCTCATGCTGAATAATAAGAGCGCATTAGGTTACGTCAATTCGCTTAGATTTATTACCAACTCTTTTAGGCAAATTTAAGTGTAAAATCCCATTTTCATAATGCGCTTTAGTTCCTGATGAATCCGCCTCTGCAGG
The DNA here is from genome assembly GCA_943325205.2 of Thermoflexus hugenholtzii JAD2. Taxonomy (GTDB): domain Bacteria; phylum Pseudomonadota; class Gammaproteobacteria; order Burkholderiales; family Burkholderiaceae; genus Polynucleobacter. The sequence goes on from CALPOM020000013.1 coordinate 1,883, forward strand.
CAACTGAAAACTTCGGGAAATCGAACCGTAATAGCACTCACTTCGAACAACTCTTTCACCCTCAGTCTTTTCATCTAATTGTTTAATTTCAGCCTGAATTGTGACAATTGCACCATCGACTGATACATGAATATCTTCTTTATGAACACCTGGGATCTGAGCCTTAATATTAAATCCTTGCTTATTTTCTTTAATATCTACCTTGAAATCTCCGCTTAATTGTTCTCCATGTAACGGTTTTATGAAATATGCAGGACTAGTTGACATCCCAATTAAATTATTAAATACTTCCGAGTTGAACCTTGTTAACTGTGACATATAATTCCTATTTTCTGAATTTATAAAACTATTACCGGCAATTTGGTGTGCATGATTAATGCATTCGTATCACTACCCATAAAAATTCCTGCCATACCACTACGTTTATGAGAGGCCATAACAATTACGTCCGCCTTACTTTTTTTTGCGGCATCAATAATTCCTTGAAAAACATTAGGATTATAAATGTGGTATGTTTTTGCTATTACATCAGAACCTAACTGGCTTTGAGCCTTACTAAATATTCGTTTTGCAACATCGTCGCAGGCTTTCTTATGCGTTTGCTCAGAAATACCATAATAAGCAGGTGTGCCGTCCATGTACATATATGGCAGCATCGGATCAGATACGTATACTAATGTGATCTTTGCTTTCATCAGTTTGGCAAGCTTGGATACTTCTTTTAAAGTTTTGTTTGAAATAACATCACCAGAAATAGGTGCTAAAAAGTTTGTAAACATAATATCCTCCATAGAATATGTCTACGATACAAGATGAAAATTAATTATTATTGATATATATCAATCTTTGAAATGATTTTGAATACGGTATGACTCTTTTTAAGAGGACGTCTTAAATTTTAAGTTAATCTAAATAAATTCAACGCATCAAAAACTGGTCTAAAATGTATTTAGTTGTAATGAATATTCGTAATTAAGACAATCAGTTATGGGATCCATAATCCTAGGAGCTATTGACTTGTAGGGTCATACCATTAGGCAAATACTTAGTTTTATAGTGCTTCAGTCCGATCAGATTTATGCTACTTTATGTTATTTGGATTTTTTACGATTAATAATTTCTTTGTTAATATCATCAAGCATCGATTTATTTGGTGATACCCAATTTCCACCTGATTTATTTACCATATAAATTAGCGCCTCAGCAAACTGATCAACAGTTAAGTCTTGCTTACCTCCCCTTGAAGGCATGGCTCTTACTCCAACATAGCCATGGGCTGTAATAATTACTTGCCCCTCACTTATTAATTTTTTCCAAGAATTATGATCCCCTAGCTTTGGAGCATTTGCAACTCCGGAGGCATGGCAGACGGCACAAACCTCTTTATAGATATGCGCACCACTGTCAATCTTCGGATTGGCAAAAATACCTTTATTAAAAGTTAGGGTTAGAATCAAATAAAGGGTGATTTTAATCTTCATAGTCATTTTGAAATTTTTAAAATACATTATTGAATTAACGTTGGCAATGCGCCACTAATTACTTGGTAAAAGAAATATGCCCATCCAATTCCTAAAAGTAGACCCACCAAATTCATTGGATATTTAATCGCTTGATCTGGAAATCCTTGTTTCTTTCCTGTAACCATAGACTTTATTAAATTTTGTTTTTGTAAAAAACTCATTGTGATTGCGCCAGCCACATGAATTCCAATTAGTATTAACGTTAGATTGGCAAGAACTTCATGCACTTCACTCATTACATCACCTAGAAATTCTTTAACAATCAAATAGCCTGTTAAACCAATAAGAATAATTAATCCTAGTAAAGATATCATTACGATGGCACCAGCTGGATTATGTCCCAGTCCAATATGCTTATTTCCGGCTATTAGCAACTTAATATAGTTCAGCGTTTCAGCTGGTTTTTTAATGAATTGAGTAAAGCGAGCATATCGAGTGCCAACTACGCCCCAAAGTAACCTAAATACGACAAGAGTGATGGCGGAGTATCCAAAAGCATAGTGAATCATTTGCTGAGCTTCACTTTCTGAAGTTATCCAAGCGCCTGTAAATGAAGCTACTAAAAGCCAATGAAAAACTCTAATAGGAAAGTCCCAAACTAGAACTAATTTTTTTTGATGAGTAGTATTCATTTTTCTGGTATCCGGATTTTATCTTCATTAAAGATTCCTCTGGAAGCGTCTTCATGGCAAGCCATGCAATTTGATGGGCTCTTCACCCCAGATCTTTTCCATACTTCAATTTTCACTTCATCATGCTTACGTATAAACCAAGAAGTTTTTGTGATACGGTTATCTGGTGCTAGCTCTCTATATTTTTTTCTCGTTGCGGAATTCTTCTTTAACCAATTAGTAATTTGCGTGTTGTCTTTTTCATCAAGGCTAGCATCTGTATCAAAATGCTTGCTAAGTCCACTCATCAAATTTAACCAACTTTTTTCATTAAGTAATCCAGGTGGAAAAGCCATATGACAACTAGCGCATTCAGTCTCATATAACTTTGGCATATCTGACGGCATTGACGTCCTTGAAGCAGAAATTGGTTTTGCCATCAAAAATAATAAAAAAAGAAAGAAGAATTTTTTCATATGAACTTCATTTAATTGTGATCAACCAAGAGAGTAAATCGGCCTTTTCTTGGGTAGAACATTCCCGTCCAAGTACATCATTACAGTTACGCTTGTACCATTTTTCAACTTTAGTATTATCAGTAAATCGAGTAGGATTAGCCGATGGTGCTAAAGGCTTGATCAGCTTACCAGTGATAATATGTTTAGTATCATGATTAGGAGGATTTTCATGACAAGAGGCGCAACTCCACTCTTTACCATGTTTAGTATTAAAGAATTGCTCTCCTTGAACTGGGGATCCCTTACTAGAAAGGTTCTCATAACCTTTTAATAATTCTTGGGGAGTCGCAGAAAAAACTGTCTCCACCATATTAAATAAAACTAGAAATAAGAATGACTTTTTAAACATAATGCTCCGCCTCGCTTACTTAGTTGCTAAGTATGCCATCAATACAACACTAATTCTTATTATAAAAATAATAAAGTGTTAGTTTTTGATTCAGATCAAAAAAGTACTCAAGTACTAACTAAACATAACTTAAAGCTTTGCTCATACCAACTGATAAGCCTAGAATGCAATAGTTGTATTAACTTTAATTTCTATAATAAAGAGCTCACATCATGAAAATACTTCTAGCAATTGATGGTTCAAAATCATCTCTCAATGCCGCAAAGTATGTTGCCAAGATGGCAAAAAATTCTCGTAGCCCAACTGTTGTAACATTAGTAAATGTTCATGATGATGTGGGACTTGGTCATGTCAAACAGTTTGTTGCTAAAAGTGTTGTCGATGATTACTTACGAGAACTAAGTGAAAAAGAGCTAAAAGGTGCACAAAAAGTTTTAGATGTTGCTCGTGTCAAACATAATATGGCTATCAGACGTGGTCATATTGCCGATGAAATAATGGCTTTGGCAAATAAAGATAAAGTTGATTTAATTGTAATGGGCACAAAAGGGCGAAGTGGTTTTTTGGATATCCTAATGGGTTCGGTAGCTCAGCGCATTAGTGGCTCAGCAAAACAACCCGTTTTGCTTATTAAATAGATATATTCCTTTAATGGATACCCACTATGTTTATTGGGTGACATCGAGTAGATTTTAGCAATATCTAGAAGCTTTTAAAATAGTACTTGGAAACTAGCATCTTTAATCAGATCATGTGCTTGCTTAATTGATAAGCTTGTACTGAGTTCAATTTGTTATGTAACCAAGTCTAGGTTTACCTCTGCTTGAGAAGCATGAGCCTGAATTGCGCGTGTTACCGCTTTAATATATCCCAAACATGCCAGACCCGATTCTTTAAAAATTATCATCTTACTTCCTTTTTTGCAATTCAGATAACCGTTGTAATTAATAAGCTATGGCACTATATTTCTCCTCTATGAATACCAATACACTTTTAAGTTCTAATTTTTATACTCTGGATATTAGTGGCATGACTTGTGCCTCCTGCGTAGGTCGAATAGAAAAGAGCGTTCAGAAGATGAGTGGTGTAGAGGCCATTAGCGTGAATTTAGCCACTGAACAAGCTCGGATTCGCTTAAAACACGATTCAACTAATACTATTGAAGAAATCATTAAGGTCATCTATAAAACAGGATATGAGGCTCATCTAAGTACCCATCTAGGAATTCCCCAACAACCTACTCATTTCTCTTGGGGCATGAACGGCTTAACTAGCGTGATTATTAGTTTTATATTAGCCATTCCACTAATTATGCCAATGGTCCTTATGCCTTTTGAAATTCATTGGTCATTAAGTCCATATTGGCAACTCGTATTAGCCACTCCTATTCAATTTATTTTAGGGTGGCGTTTTTATATTGCAGGGGTTAAGGCTTTACTAGCAGGTGTTGGTAATATGGATTTACTAATTGTAATAGGTACAAGTTCAGCCTATGGGCTGAGTTTGTATCAAATACTTACACAATCTTATGACGATAATAGTCTTTACTTTGAGGGTTCAGCAGTTATTATCAGTATGGTTCTACTTGGTAAATGGCTAGAAGCTCGAGCCAAGAGGCAGACCAGTGAAGCAATTCGCTCCTTACACAAACTCTGGCCAGAAAATGCCAAAGTCCTGGATACATCTGTTAAAAATGATTCTCTTAACTTAAGTGAGTATCGTATTTTACCCCTAGATCAAGTACTCCCACATGATCGAATCATTGTTTTACCTGGGGAAAGGATACCTGTGGATGGCCTGATCTTATCAGGGCAAAGCCATGTGGATGAATCCTTGTTGACTGGCGAAAGTGAACCTGTCAGAAAGCATGTAAATCAACAAGTGATTGGCGGATCAATGAATGGTGAAGGCTCGCTCATCATCCAGGCTCAAGCAATTGGTATTGAAAGTGTTTTATCCAAAATTATTTCTTTAGTAGAAGAAGCTCAGACTACAAAGGCCCCTATTCAAGAACTCGTTGATCGAGTCAGTGCTATTTTTGTACCTACTGTCATCGCGATTGCCATATTGACTGGATTGGCAAACTGGCTTTATTTGGACTCTGTATCACTAGCAATTTTAAGGGCCGTATCTGTTTTAGTAATAGCCTGTCCTTGCGCATTAGGCTTAGCCACTCCTGCTGCTATTATGGCCGGCACTGGAGTTGCGGCTCGATTTGGAATATTGATTAAAGACCCCCAAGTATTAGAATTTGCCCACCGAATTAATGTCGTTGCATTTGACAAGACAGGCACTCTGACAATAGGACGTCCTCGACTCTTAGATGTCATTCCACTCGCAAATCAAAGTGGCACTATGCAAGATATTCTTGCTGCAACTTCAGGACTTTTGCTGGGTAGTGAACACCCTCTGGCCAAAGCAATCCTAGACTTCTCAAACGAAAAAAAAATATTACCAATTGTCGCTTTAGATAATAAGGCCCTTGTAGGCATAGGAATTGAAGGTAAACCTATAAGCGGCCCTTGGGCAAAGGAGTTATTATGCCTTCAAAGCATAGCCTCTCTCAAAGACGATCCCCAGTACAAATATATTGAGAGTCAAGTTACATCGGCCTTGCTTGCAGGACACACCATATCCATATTGAGAACCCAAACTATCGGTTCTTCACCCATTGCGGGATTTGTTTTCGGAGATGAAATAAAAACCAATGCCAAGCAGGCAATTGATGCTTTGCATCAATTAGGTATTCGAACAGCAATGATTTCTGGTGATAATACATTCTCAGCTAATCGAGTCGGAAAAATAATTGGCATTGATGAAGTATTTGCCCAAGTAATGCCTGGAGATAAAGCTGAGATTATTGAAAAACTCAAATCTTCTGCAGTTAGTAAAGATCGTCAATGGGTTGCGATGATTGGTGATGGTATTAATGATGCTCCAGCTTTAGCTAAGGCGGATGTGGGAATGGCAATGTCAACTGGTACGGATGTGGCTATTCAATCTGCAGGAATCACATTAATGCGAGGTGATCTTAGTCTTGTTCCTAACGCAATTGATATTTCTAAAAGGACCTGGAATAAAATTCGTCAGAATTTATTTTGGGCTTTTATCTTCAATACAGGTGGCATTCCACTGGCAGCGCTTGGCTATCTCTCGCCGATGTTCGCAGGAAGTGCGATGGCACTCTCAAGCTTCTTTGTTTTAAGCAATGCTCTTTTACTCAAGAGATGGCGCATGAGAATTCTTAATTAACATAGTTAAAACATATCTTGAAGAGCTTTCAGAGTAACACTCCCGAACAACAAACTCCTCTCTCACCCTGATTAAAAGAAAATTTCCCACATGCTGAGAGGAGCATTATTTAAGTTTGGAGGCACTAAATCTCAATTAACTCGACCAAGCTAGTCTAAACTAATACTTAATTCATATAATACAGATAGTATCTCGACTGCTTATGAGGCCGAATCATTCATAATAACTGGGTACACTATTTTCATATTTAATCTCCCTTAAAATTCATGTTGGGATTTAGTGCATGTATTAATCCCTAAAATTGTATATGCAGGGCAAGTTTTGATTAATGCCGTTAGTATCATTATGATACCTAGCCAACCCCAAACCCCAATCATATTTGTTACTACCAAGATGATTAAACCAATACCTAGTATTAATCTAACCACGCGATCTATATTACCTATATTTGCATACATTATTAATTTCCTCATAGTGATAGATAAAATCTTCCCTTTATGTTTTCATAAAAGAAGTATGCTCGATCAATATATGACCTTGAACTTCTACTTAAATCATAATCACAATTACGGATTAGGATTTTAGATAATTTTGAATGAGTTTTACTAAAAAAGATATCTATGATTTTTCTATTGAACTAATTTTTTTGACCTAAATCAAATATGTCTTCAGTCAATTATTGTGAAAAAGTATTTTAAGAGAATAAGTATTAAATAAAGCAAAAACCTTCACGTAATACAAGCTGAGGTAAAGTCCAACTTCGATAGAAAATCAATAAACTAGATCCAAGCATTAATCCACCAGCAGTATTTCTAACCCAAGGTTGACGACCCATTTGAAGAAAAATAGCACTCGCTTTTGAAAGAATAAATAGATTTGGCAATGTCCCTAATCCTAATGCAAACATCATCAACATTCCAGAAACTAAATCACCTGAAAGAAAAGCCAAAAGTAAAACGCTATAAACTAATCCACATGGTACTAAACCCCACAACATGCCAGTTAAAAATTTAGATTGCCCTTGATTTAATTCATAAAATCTTTTTGCCCAAGCAGTTGCAATGTTTTGCCCTAAAAGTTGACCGATTCGAGGCCTTTTGAAGGTGGGAGCCAGCCTTTCGCGTCCAAGTAAGACATAAGCTTGGTACAACAAAATAACCCCAGCCAGGGCATATAAATACCTTTGTATTTGAAGAATATCTTGCCTCCATACTGATATTCCCACGACACTAGCAAGCCCACCTAATAAGATATAGGATAAAATTCTTCCAAAATGCATCAGTAATTGCTGGCGCACAAACGACTGCTTTTTTGTATAAAAAGTTAGTTTACTATCCATTCTCTCAATTGACATAGAAATAGATCCACACATGAGTGCACAATGCCATCCACTAGCCAAAGTGCTTAATAGAATTCCAATAAATAGTGTACTAGTAATCATATATTTTTTATTTAATTTATTATTTTTACTACTATTACAATATCGAAATCACTTTTACTAAAGAGAGTCATCGTAAATTCTCGACCTACTTTTTAGCAATACTTTGCCTTTTATTGGGTCTGATCCTTAACGAGATATACATATTGCCATTTAAAGATTGAATCTAATAAAAAATTTACATCACTATATCCTCAAAGCGAACTACTAACTACCATCTTTAGTTTTCTTTTTGGGATACTAAAAACTGGGTCTTCCATATCGGATGCGTGCGAACAAATAATTGGATTCCAAACGCCAATTGAAAGTCTATGGTTAGATAGAATTCGAGAAAGTACATGCCAGTCAAAGACGATCATATGAGATGCGTTCATCATAAGTAAGGTCTAAGCAGTCTTTTGTAAATCTCCCCTGATATAAAAGGTCAAAGCGCTCGAAAGGGCTCCTAATAGCCAAAAAAATATAAATCCAATTGAATAAATAGCCTCACTTGACAATGTATTGGCATGATTAAAAAAAACTAAATCTGCTGGATGTATCAAACTAAAAAATACTCCCTCAGCAATTAAAGCACTCATAAATGCGGGCCAAAATATCCATATAAATATTCTGACATTCATTTTCTGATCTCCTCTATCTTTAACCCAATTTTGACTATGTCTTGTATTAAGGGTTGATCGACATGCCTTGTCAGGGCAAGATAAATGGTAATTATGCAGCCAAGCATTGCCAAAGATGGTCCTAAGATTAACAACCAAGGCCAAAGTTGTTTCCACCAAGGTAAGATAGTAATCATTTTTTTCACTATATTTCCCTTCTTTTAAAATTTAGGAATAATAAAACTTGATTTTTCATTAATGACTGTTTCCTCGTATATGCTCGAATTTTGTGGATAGATTCCTACAATACGAATATGAATTGGATAGATATTCGCTGCTTGATTAGTATTTTCTAAAGTAATCTTAATCGGAATTAATAAATTACTTACTGGCTTAATTACTAGATTATTAAATCCTTTACCTGTTGAATCTAACACTTTTAAATTATCTAAGCCAACTGCTTGAAGGCTTACTGTCATAGCCTTCTCTGATACGTTCATTATTTGTAAACGATAAACATTTTCTATGATTTGCCCACCCTGAACTACTCGACCTAATGAGCCACGATCTCGCATCACATCAACTCTTAACGGATTGCGTGTTGTTAAGGTTTTAATAAAAATAATGCTACATATTACGATTAACAGACTGTATATAAGGACTCTGGGGCGAGTTAAATTTCTTAGTATCAAATTGCTTGATTCTCTATTCAACATTGCTCGCTCAGATGTGTAACGAATTAAACCTTGAGGATAATTTATCTTTTCCATTACTTGATTACACGCGTCAATACAAGCACCACAACCAATACACATATATTGCAACCCATTACGAATATCGATCCCAGTCGGACAAACTTGTACACATATACTACAATTAACACAATTGCCCAGTCCCAGCTGTAATTGATCACTAGCTTTATTTCTTGCCCCTCGGGGCTCTCCAAGTAATTTATCGTAAGTAACCACAAATGTGTCTTGATCGACCATCACACTCTGAAAGCGTGCGTATGGGCACATATACTTACAGACCTGCTCGCGCATAAATCCAGCATTTCCCCAAGTTGCAAAACTATAAAATAAAAACCAAAATAATTGCCAAGGACCTAATGTTAATTCTAAAAAGTGCTTACTTAGTTCTCTAATCGGAGTAAAAAAACCAATGAATGTGAACCCTGTTAAAAAAGAGATAACTAACCATAAGCTATGCTTAGATAACTTAGTACGCCATTTTTTAATATTCCATGGCCATTTTTGTTCATCTAGGCGGATTCTTGCAAAACGATCACCCTCAATCCAGTGCTCTATCCACATAAACATCTGAGAATATACAGTTTGGGGACAAACATAACCACAAAATAACCTTCCAGCGATCGTAGTAAATAAAAAAAGGCTAAATGCTGATAGGATTAGTAGTGCCGTTAAATAGATTACATCTTGAGGCCACAACACAAGACCAAAAATGTAGAATTTTCGTTGTATTAAATCAAATAATACAGCCTGTCGACCATTCCAATTTATCCAGGGTAATCCGTAATATAAAATTTGTGTCAGAAAAATAAAGATAATTCTCCATGACGAAAATAGACCCTTAACCGATCTTGCATATATATTTTTTCTTACTTCGTAAAGTGACTGTTCAACTACCTCAGTAATTTTATGCTTACCAATTCTCATTTGGGATTGTTAGATTGGATTCTTTCTAAGATCTCTGGCTTTGATTGATTTGACAAACTCCAAACATAGGCTGTTAAAATTTTCATTTTTTCTGGACTGATACTATTTTCATGTGCTGGCATCATGCCATTCCGTCCATTTCGTATTGACTCCTTCATGCTTTTTTCACTTCCTCCATATAACCAAATATCATCTGTTAAATTTGGAGCACCTAATATTTGATTTCCTTTTGCATCCATTCCATGACAAGCAGAACAAAACTGTTGAAAGGCTAATCCCCCTCTTTGATCTTGTTCTTGGTTTCTACTCGGACCCGAATAATTTTTTAAATAACTAACTAAATCGATAATTTTTTCATCCCCTATACCAATAAAGGATGGCATCACACCTATTCGGCCTTTTTGAATAGTTGTTTCAATTGCTTGTATATTTCCACCATACAAAAAATCTTGGTCAGTTAAATTTGGAAATCCAGTCGAACCTCCAGCATCCGATCCATGACATTGGGCACAATAACTTAGAAATAAACGCTGTCCGATTTCTTTCGCTTGAGTATCCTTTGCAACTTGCTCTACAGTCATCGAAGCAAATCGTTCATAAATCGGCTTTAAAGCAACGCTCGCATCGTCTATTGATGCTTGATGCTCTGCCTGACCACTATAATTTAAACTTCCTGGATAAGACCCAAGTCCAGGGTATAAAAAAAGATACCCAATACCAAATAAACACGAAATCAAAAACATCCACATCCACCATCTCGGCAATGGATTATTTAATTCAGTTAAGTTTTCGTCCCATACGTGATTATTTTCAATCTGATTACTATCTATATCTATTTCCACAGATTTTTTACTTTGTGAAAAGAGTAGCCAAATACAGGCCATAATCCCGATAATGGTAATAGCAGCTATAAATAGACTCCAACCGCCCTGTATAAAATCGCTCATATTAAATATCTTTTTGGTATTCTTCTAATAATAAAAATGGAATGTTCGCAGATTCTTCATTAGCAGAATATCTTTTTTCAGACCAGGCCCACCAAACAATTCCTATAAAAACGGATAATCCAATTCCACTTGCAAATGCCGATAAATATGCAGCGATTGTTTGCATCATTTCCCTTCGTTTATCGTAGGATTAAAGGTGTTTATACGCTCTTCAAGTTGTATCGCTTTTCGGTTAGTTCCTAATCCTTGTAAATATGCAACTAATGCATCTTCTGCCGTTTTACCCTCTAATTCTTTAGGAGAACTGATGATCTCGTCCTCGGAATATGGCACTCCTAAACGTTGTAGAGCCCGTAAATGAAACGTAATACTTAAGCTATCAGCATTTTCATTTTGCAAATATGGATATCCTGGCATATTAGACTCCGGTACTAAATCCCTTGGATTTCTGATATGTAAACGATGCCAATCATCTGAGTAACGTCCACCTACTCTTGCCAAGTCCGGTCCAGTTCGTTTGCTACCCCATAAAAATGGATGATCAAAAACAGACTCACCAGCAATTGAATATGGACCATAACGTTCTGTTTCAGATCGTAAAGTGCGTATTTGTTGAGAGTGACACCCAACACAACCTTCTCTTTGATAAATATCTCTGCCAGCTAACCTTAAAGCAGAATACGGGGTAATTCCAGGACTAGGGTTTGTTGTTGAATGCTGAAAAAAAAGTGGAATAATTTGTACAAAACCAGCAATACTCACTACCGCAATCGTCATTAATATCAATAACCCAATATTACGCTCCAAAGTGGCATGTGAAAAAAATGGATGTTTATTTGACATAACAACCCTTAAATAGATTTAAAGTTTGGAATGGCTGGCTCAATAACCCGCTGACCATAAAGTGTTTTAAATACGTTATAAGCCATGAGCAACATACCGCCCAGATAACAAAAACCACCCAATAATCTAATTACGTAAAAGGGATATGTCGCTTTTACGGACTCAACGAAGCTATAAGTTAATGTTCCATCAACTTCAAATGCCCGCCACATTAATCCCTGCATGACTCCAGCAATCCACATTGCAGAAATATATAAAACAACGCCTATGGTAGCAATCCAAAAATGAATTTCTATCCACCGAATACTATACATATCTTTTTTTCCTACCAACCGTGGAAATAAATAATATAGTGATCCGATTGTTATCATTGCTACCCAACCTAATGCACCAGAATGAACATGACCGATAGTCCAGTCCGTATAGTGCGATAAGCTATTTACCGTTTTTATAGACATCATCGATCCCTCAAAGGTCGACATCCCATAAAAAGACAATGCAACTACTAAAAATTTCAAGATAGGATCTGTCCGTAATTTGTGCCAAGCACCAGATAAAGTCATGATGCCGTTAATCATCCCTCCCCACGAAGGAGCTAACAAAATGAGTGAAAACACCATTCCTAGGGATTGAGTCCAATCTGGTAGGGATGTATATTGCAGATGGTGCGGTCCAGCCCACATATATGTAAAATTTAAAGCCCAGAAATGAACTATGGATAGTCGATAGGAATAAATTGGTCTTTCCGCTTGCTTAGGAATAAAGTAATACATCATTCCTAAAAAACTCGTTGTTAAGAAAAATCCTACCGCATTATGTCCATACCACCATTGAATCATGGCATCTTGGACGCCTGCATATGCCGAATAAGACTTCCATAAACCGGCTGGCATGGCAATATTATTAACAATATGCAACATAGCAATTGTCAAAATGTAAGCTCCAAAAAACCAATTCGAAACATAGATATGTTTTGTCTTTCGCTGCATGATCGTTCCAAAAAAAACAATCGCGTATGCAACCCAAACAATCGTAATTAATATATCAATTGGCCATTCTAGTTCAGCATATTCTTTAGAACTTGAAATCCCTAAAGGAAGAGTGATTGCTGCAGCTACAATCACTACTTGCCAACCCCAAAAGGTAAAAGTTGCTAATGATTGACAAAACAAGCGTACCTGACAAGTTCTTTGCACTATGTAATAGGATGTTGCAAATAATGCACACCCACCAAATGCAAAAATAACAGCATTCGTATGTAATGGACGTAAACGACCATAACTTAACCATGGAACATTAAAAGTAATTTCGGGCCAAATTAGCTGGGCTGCCAATACCACGCCAACTAACATACCAACAATTCCCCATATAACTGTTGCTACAGCAAACTGCGTAACTATCTTATAGTTAAAGTGATCTTTTTCAATTATTTCCATGGCTAAAGCCATATATCTCCCTATCAGATAATTTTGCTTGATCCAACGCTCAGTTCAAATTATCGTTTTAGAGCTCACAAACAACTTTGACATAGGTCAAAAAAATGTGTCTATTTATTAGTTTTTATTCGATAAATCATCATCTAATAATATTGACTCTGCTGGACCAGTTAAATCATCAAATTGACCAGCATGTATTGACCAATAAAGTAAGAAAAGTAAGGCAACTATAAATACGAATGAAATGGGGATTAGTAAATATAGGCTTGTCATAAAACTGATTCAACTAATCCACAACTTTTCTTAATCGCCAGGAATTCAAAGTCACTAATAAAGATGAAATTGCCATTCCAGCTCCAGCAATCCATGGATTTATTAATCCTAGCATTGCAACTGGCACAGCTATGAGATTGTATGTAAATGCCCATATTAAATTTTGTTGAACTATAACCCTTGTTTTGTGGGCTAATTTAAAGGTATTTAATAAAGTTATAAATGATCCTGACAATAAAACAGCGTCAGAGCCAGCTATGGCTAGTGGAGCCCCTTCACCAATTGCAATTGAAACATTAGCCATTGCTAAAAGTGGAGCGTCATTTACACCATCGCCAATAGCACAGACTGTTTTATTCATATCTTGAAATTGCTTTAGTATCTGGAGTTTTTCTTCTGGACTACAACTCCCATAAAAATTCTCAATCCCGAAATAATCTGCCCAACTTTGTACGGTAGTAGTGTTATCACCAGATATGATGATTAATTGAATCCCCTTACTGCGCAAAAAATTTAAAAAATCATTGACTCCTGGTCTTGGCTGATCTAGAAGTGTTATTTTTGCAATTACTCCCTTAACATCTCCAAAATACACACTTCCATAAAGATGATTTTCTTTACTTGAATTATCAAATGGGGCTTCTATCCCAAGAAATTTCGCGCTACCCAACATCCAGCCATGATTAGTTAACCCCGATCCCTGGATATTTTCCGTAACTTGTTCAAAAGGAGTGGGGGTAACCTTTTTCATAGAGGAGTATTTGATTAACTCTTGAATAATTGGATGTTTTTGCCCCTGCCCCATTCCAGCGATGATTGATAATACTTTTTTAACCGTAAATTCGTTCCGATAGATTTTAATTTCTTGAACGGCTGGTTTACCAATTGTCAACGTACCAGTTTTATCCATCATCATTACATCGATCTGACTAAGGGTTTCAAGAGTATGCCCCTTCATTATCAATAAACCTACCTTAGCTAATGCTCCTTGGGCAGATGCAATTGCTGTTGGTATAGCGATCGACAAAGCGCAAGGACAACTTGCAATGAGTACACCGACCATTACCATGAGAGCCCTTTGTGAATCAACCCAAAGCCAAATCACATAAGATCCTATTGCTGCAATCAATAATAGTTGTATAAACCGTGCAGCCCACTTTTCAGATAACCCAACCAATGGTGGCTTACTAGCTAAACCAATATCTAATAGTTTAGCAATTCCTGCTAAACGTGTATTTTGCCCAACCTCCTTTACAAAAACAGCAATTGTCTGATTTATGTTGTATGTTCCAGCATATAAATAATCACCGATTTTTTTCAATACAGGCTTTGCTTCGCCTGTCAGAAGCGCTTCATTAATACTCGTCTGCGATTCTAATAAAATTCCATCAACTGGAATTATTTGACCAGGCGCAATATGTAATACATCCCCTACAGAACATCTGAGTACTGGAATCGATTCAATTTTTTTGATCGTTGGATAATTTAAAAATCGATCACAAATTACAGGTAATTGATTCACTAAGGCTTCCGAACCACTCTGAGCACTTTGACGAGCAATTAGCTCAATATAACGAGCCCCTAATAAAAAAGCTACAAACATCGTAATTGAATCGAAATACGTCTCACCTTCTCCAAGCAACAAATTAATAGTTCCAAAAATAAAAGAAATACCTAATGCCAGAGCAATTGGAACATCCATCCCAATCGCTCGATTCAATCTATACGCTTTAAGACTGTCCCAAGCGGAACTAAAAAATGGCTGTGCGGAGTATAGAATGACTGGCAAAGTTAACAACCAACTAGTCCAATGTAAAAAACGTATACTCTCCAGTTCTAAATCTGAAGAACTACTATAAATGGGCCAAAGATACATCATCACCTGCATCATCCCAAGAATCGCTACTCCCAAACGAAATAAAAGAATTCTTCTCTGATACTGAGATTTTTGAATATTTTCGGAAGCCTCATAAGGTACTGCATAATATCCAATTTTCTGAATCGCAAATAGTAACTCTGATAAAGATACTATTTTTGAATCGTAGCGGATATTCGCTCGCAGAGTTACGTAATTGATCTGTACATCATGAATACCTTTGATTTTTTTTAAATAGTTTTCACAAAGCCACACGCAAGCAGCACATCTAATTTTTTCTAGAGTAAGAACAGTTTCAAGTATTCCCTCACTAATTTCTTGTGTAAATCTTCTTAATAGAATTGGATCATCATATGCCCGTAAGGAATTTATGATCAGATCATTTGATTCGGCAAGAGGTGGCTTAACTTCAGCAGGTATTTGACGTTCATAATATTTTTCTAGTCCCTGGTCATGAATAATTTTTGCAATGGCTAAGCAACCTGAACAACAAAAAAAATAGATGACGCCATCTAGACAAATCTGCAATGAAGATTGATTTTCTAAATCTGAGCGGCAATGGTAACAACTCAAAGTTTCCTGCATTAGCCTAGAATATTTACTATATAGAAATTGAAATAAATTAAATCCTTGCCAAATAATCGAGCCCTTTGCATATAATCAAGGACAAATACAAATTATTTACATTAGGATATTTTAATTTTTATATTCAGCATTGAATTTGATTTATGTCAAATTCAATGCTTTTTTTGTTAAGAATTCTTATTTATCAAGAGTATGATTTAAAAATCTCTATATAAATTATGGGGTTTCTCATTCTATATTCATTCAGAATTTTTATTGAAGTTCAAGTCAGTCAAATTTGCTATTTCTTTAAGCTTATATGGAGTTATATTAAATGCCAAAAAAAAATCAATATGAACAGAAGCTCATAGCCTTACAAATCGAACTAGTTAAATTGCAAAATCACGTTATTTCTAATGGAAAGCAAATTTTAGTCATCATCGAAGGCCGAGACGCTTCTGGCAAGGATGGCACAATTAAAGCAATTACTCAACACCTAAGCCCAAGGGAGACCAGAGTTGTGGCATTAGGAAAGCCATCTGAAAGAGATCTAGGTAATTGGTATTTTCAAAGATATGTTGCTCACCTACCGTCTAAAGGTGAATTCATTTTATTTAATCGTAGCTGGTATAACCGGGCTGGGGTCGAAGTTGTCATGAAATTTTGTACCAAAAAACAATACAATCAATTTATCAAAGATGTTTCTATTTTTGAAACAATGTTGACGCAATCTGGTATCACTATTCTAAAATATTACTTGGATATTTCTAAGACAGAACAAGCGAATCGACTTATTGACCGGAGTACTAACCCGCTTAAACAGTGGAAAATTAGTCCCATTGATTTAGTTGCTCAAAAAAAATGGGTTGAATATAGTTTAGCTCGGGACAATATGCTTAAATATACAAACCATCCAGATGCCCCCTGGACGTTAATTTGTGCAGACAATAAAAAGTTGACTCATATCAATCTCATCAGTCATTTATTAACCAAACTAGATTATCCAAAAAAAAATCATAAGATTCTAACTTATGATCCAAAAATTATTTTAGATTTATGAATCTAATTTCCGTATAGAAAAGTTTAGTTTCCTATACACATTAGTACAACCCCGGACCAAATGATTCCGATTGGTGTGAGTTTCACCACCCTCTAGACTATGCCTTCACCATATGCCAACTACTCGCACTTAGGCGGAACTATACATGACTTCTATCCTTTATTAGACTGAGGCAATTTTCTCGACAGTGTCTGGATAACGATCTACTAAATGAATCAATAAAGCAGCTTGTGCATTAGGCTTCGCTCTTCCCTGCTCCCAGTTCTCAAGAGTTCTCAAATTAGTTCTTAAGTAATTAGCAAAAACAGCTCTGGAGAGATTCAAGCGCTCTCTAATGGCCACAACTTCATCAGCATTAATGATCGCTGCTGGTTTATAGTCTCTCTCCACAGTGAGTAAGGTCGCCTTCCTAGAGCGAGCCTTTTGAAGATGCTCAAACCCTTCGTTGATTTCATTGAATAAGTTACGTTTAGTCACTTTCTTGCTCCTAGCTCTTTATTTAATAAGTCCATTAAAGCTTTGCGCTCTTTCTGCCCTAAATCACTCATCTCATTCATCTTTGTCATATATCGTAAACAACCAAAACTGTAATTTGCCTTCATACCAATAATAAATAATGCGCAAACCACCTCTTTTACCTTTGCCTCTTCTTGGGTCGCCAAATCTCAACTTTATCACTTTGCTGAATTCCAAAAAAAACCCCTAGCTATCTCTAACTAGAGGTTTTATTGGTGGGCCGTCAGGGACTTGAACCCCGGACCAAAGGATTATGCTTACTACTACAGCTTTCACTGCCTGTTTCCAGTTTGTAGTCTGGACTGTCTCTTGTCTTTACGACCTACCCGTACAGTCTCTACACCTTCCTCTTATCGCTAAGAGGCTTGGCTCGGGATTACCACGCTTTACAGCACAGGCTTCCCCGAATTTGAGTAGTTCTACATGCCAGCAGAGCTAACTTGCTCGCATGCAACCCATTCACTGTCGACCATGGCTTGTGCTTTAGGTCAACCGTACTTAAGTCCTCTGCTCTAACCAACTGAGCTAACGGCCCGAAACTTTTCGGGTACAACTAACAACTTTTATAACCGTTACTTCAACAACATCAAACAATTAAATACCAAATAAGCTAGATAGTATTAGTTCATTTTATAGGCTTTAACCATAACTTCATAATTCATCTACTTCTAGGATAAACGCCAAACAAAAAGTATCTTTTGAATTTAATCTTCCTCTAAGAATGTTTTCAGTTTATCGCTTCTACTCGGATGTCGCATCTTCCTTAAGGCTTTAGCCTCAATCTGTCGAATCCGTTCACGCGTCACATCAAACTGTTTCCCAACCTCTTCTAAGGTATGGTCCGTACTCATTTCAATACCAAATCGCATCCTCAGAACCTTCGCCTCACGTGGCGTTAGTGAATCTAAAATATCCTTTACAACATCACGCATCGACTCATGCAACGCTGCCTCAGCAGGGGCTAAGGTATTACTATCCTCGATAAAATCTCCCAGGTGCGAATCTTCATCATCACCAATCGGTGTTTCCATCGAAATCGGCTCTTTAGCAATCTTCATAATCTTACGAATCTTGTCTTCTGGAATCTCCATCTTCGCCGCTAGGGTCGCGGCATCAGGTTCAATACCGGTCTCTTGCAATATCTGACGACTAATACGATTCATCTTATTAATTGTTTCTATCATATGCACCGGTATTCGAATCGTACGAGCTTGATCTGCAATCGATCGTGTAATTGCTTGACGTATCCACCATGTTGCATAAGTGGAAAATTTATAGCCGCGACGATATTCAAATTTATCAACTGCCTTCATTAATCCAATATTTCCCTCTTGGATTAAATCTAAAAACTGTAATCCACGATTCGTGTATTTTTTTGCAATTGAAATAACTAGACGTAAATTTGCCACCGTCATTTCACGCTTAGCTTCACGAGCACGCTTTTCTCCCGCAGTCATTTGCTTATGCACTTCTTTGAGTTGCGTTAACGGCAAAACAACCCGATTTTGCATATCAATTAACTTTTGCTGCATTTCGTGAATTGCCGGGATATTTCTCTCTAATAGAGCATTGTAGGGCTTACCATCTTTCATCAACGCAGCAGTCCAACGCAGATTCATCGTGTTTTTTTGAATTCCAGCCAACACTTCAGCTCGAGGGACACCAATCTTGTCGACTAAAATATTTAAAAGCGCACGCTCTGTAGCCCAAACCTGGTTTACCTGTGAACGCACCGAATCGCACAAACGCTCTACACTCTTCGCAGTAAAGCGAAAACCTAGTAACTCATTACGGATGAGTGCCTGTGCCTTCACATAATTGACTGAATCATAGCCGTCTCGATCAAAGGCACGCCGCATCTTTTCAAATTGACTTCGAATCACAGTAAATTTTTCTAAGGACAATTGCTTGAGCTCTTCTAATTGTTTTGCAGATGCTGCTGATGCCGCTGCACTTCCAGCTCCCTCTTCGTCTTCTCCTGCATCATCAAGGTCTTCAAAATCCGACTCCTCGATGGCAATGGGTGTCATCGGAATATCTTCTGCATTCGGATCGACTAGACCATCCACAAAATCATCGACTTGCATTGTTCCTGCAAGTATTTGATCTGCGCTGCTAAGAATTTCTGCAATAGTTACCGGACATGCTGACAAAGCCATTAACATATCCTTCAGTCCTGCTTCTATCTTCTTGGCAATGACAATCTCATCTTCCCGAGTCAACAAATCCACAGTGCCCATCTCGCGCATATACATCCGGACTGGATCAGTTGTTCTGCCAAATTCAGAATCTACCGCACCAAGAGCTGCTTCAGCTTCTTCTTCAGCCTCTTCCTCAGAGGTAACAGTAATAGCATTTTCATTCAGGATCAAAGTCTCAGCATCTGGGGCTTGCTCATAAACCATAATGCCGATGTCACTTAAAAGTGCAATCAAGGTTTCCAGAGAGTCTGAATCTGATAATTCATCAGACATGACATCGTTAATCTCGCCATGAGTTAAATACCCTCTTGACTTACCCATCTTAATTAAGTGCTTTAAGCGCGCTCGTCGTAACTCCTGCTGCTCTTCGCTACCTAACTTAGTGGCATTAAATTCAAGCAATAAAGCTCTTTCCTTCGCTTTGCGATCTCGCGCTTTTTGACGATCTGTCCGAACATCACTATTAGGGTCAACTAGTGGCTTAATTTTTGGTTTACGGCCACGCGTTTTTTTAATTGGTTGCCCATGCTCATCTAAAGGGATCTCTGGTAATGAAACTGGATCTATAACTTCCTGACTTTCAACTTTAGTATTCTTTGGTTTCTTTTCAAGTGGTTTCTTATTTTGAACTGCAGTATCAACTTTTTTTGCTTCTAATGTCTTTACGGGTTCCTTGCTGAGATTTTTTATCTCGATTTTTGTTTTTTTGTTCGTAACTTCCGTCGTAGGCTTCTTGTCAACTACCTTCTTACCAGCAGCTTGAGTAAGGGCTTTTTTGGGAACGGCCTGAGCTACTATTTTTTGCGCTGTAACTTTTTTAACCGCTATCTTTTTAGCTGACGAAGTAACCGTTTTACTGGATTTAGCCGGGGTATCTGGTTTGTTAGCTTTATTTGGAACCGGGGCTACTGATTTTGCTTTTTGAGGAACGACTTTTTTACTACCACTCTTTGATACAGATTTATTTAACACTTTGACCTTTTTTGCTGTTTTAACAGGAATAACAACTTTTTTACCTTTAACCATTGAAGCAGGTTTCGAAGGCTTTTTTACCACCACTGTTGGTACTGGCGCACTTTTCTTAGTGATTGCCTTGAGGGGAATTATTTTTTTAACTGAAATGGTCTTTGGCATATTCGCTCTAGATTTAATAAATTGAAAAAATTATCTTCGTAATGCGTTTTAACAGTTATTGCCACCATTGAACATCGAATCACCTTAGAAGCATTTGGTGGTGTGCTTTGTTAAGCAATTTCGCCAAATTTACGCATCTTTGCCAAAAAATGACCCACTTGTTGGCTAATGGTTGACTAAGTTATTGAATTCAATGTGAAATAGATAGCCCTCTATTATACTGAAAAATTGATACTTTTTCCAGTTCAGACAAAGAAAATTTCCTTCTTTCGAATGGGTTTTTCTTCGCCCCCCCCTGACAAAGCGCAAATTTCTATCCGTTATTTTTCAATTTTGTAACAACTGCCCGATATCGATTTAAATCTTCATTCGTTTGTATGTTTTTATTGATTTTTTCAGTAATTTCTAACATTTCTTGCTTCAGTATTTCAACTTCTACTTTTTTTAAAGCGCCATTTAAGTGAAGTGTCGCCTCTTCTAAGGAAAATTCAGTTTCAAATACTTTTTTCAAGAGTGCATCATATGCCTTTGCATGAACTGATGTGGCTAAGACATTTTGAAAGGAAGCGAATTTTCCGTCTTCTGGCTCTTGTCTACATAATTCCAGTAAATCTTGCATGATTACCTGAGTTTGAATGTTTCGTGCTAAGGCAATTTTGAGGAGGGCATGGCATTGTATCGGTGATAATCTCTTACCCAAAAGTGGGTATTGAATGAGTACCCGCATCAACTGTATTCCAATATCGGTAGGCGCAACTGGCTTTTGTTTAGCCAAATTTTCCATCGCCCTTAAATCGGCATTTTTCTGCCAATCCTTTTTGGGTAATTTTTTTAAGGTTTCCAATGCGCCAACTCGATGGGCACTTGCAGAACGCCCTGCGAAATGACTTACCTCAACAGACGCTATCCCATAAAATTGCTCCAACTCTAACTGCGTGATTCCTAGTCTCTTTGCTAATTCTCGTAAAATTTGGGTTCGTAAAGCAATCGGTGGCATTTTTTTAAAATAGACTTTCGCTTCATTTTGAGCTTGTGCTCTGCCCTCCGCTGTATTCCAATCTAAGCCCTCACCAATAATATCGATGAAAAATACCGACAAAGGCTTCGCCTGTGAAATGGCCTGACTAAAAACCTCACCACCCATCTCTCTGACGAAACTGTCGGGGTCGTGCTCTTTTGGAAGAAATAAGAATCGGATCTCCTTTTCGTCACTCAATAGTGCAATACTTGCCTCAAAGGCCCTTTTTGCAGCGCGTACGCCAGCCGCATCACCATCAAATGAAAAAACTACTTTATCTGAATGTCGCAGTAAAAGCTGGACATGACTCTCAGTAGAGGCTGTCCCTAAAGTAGCTACGGCATTAGGAAAGCCTAACTGGGCTAAAGCAACCACATCCATATAGCCCTCGCAAACTAATACATAAGACATTTCACGGATCGATTTTCTAGCTTCAAATAATCCATATAAAGTTTGCCCTTTTTTAAATAGGGCTGTCTCAGGAGAATTTAAGTATTTTGGCTCGCCATGGTCAATAATACGGCCACCAAAACCGATCACTTGCCCTTTCAAATTTCGAATGGGGAACATAATCCGGTCACGAAAACGATCATATCGCTTAGCGATAGTTCGTCCTTCGGACTCGCCCTGAATGATTAAACCCGCCTCTACCAATGATTTAGCAATCGTGTCCTGGCCATAACTACCAAAAACCTTCTCTAGGTTTTGCCAATCGTCATTAGCATATCCAATACCATAACGCTTTGCAATGTCGCCAGAAAGTCCACGATTTTTCAAATACTGAATTGCTCTTTGATTTTTCTTTAAACTTTCTTGATACCAGTTTGTCGCCTTTTGCATTACCTCAGTTAAGGCAACAGCTTGTTCTTGTATCGCCATTCCTACTGCTGATGGCGCCTCTTTTGGAACTGACAAACCGATAGTGCTAGCTAGATCCTCAATTGCATCAACAAAACTGAGGCCAGCATATTCCATTAAAAAATTAATTGCTGAACCATGAGCGCCACACCCAAAGCAATGATAAAACTGCTTTGTTTCGGACACTGAAAAAGAAGGCGACTTTTCTTGATGAAAGGGGCATAAACCCTGCAAATTTGAGCCTGATTTTTTTAACGTAACCGACTTACTAATCACGTCAACAATATCAACGCGATTTAATAAGTCATCAATAAATGTACGTGGTATCAAAAGATCAAATCCTTGAATTATTTGGCACTTAAAGCTGCTTTTACAAGTGCTGATACTTTACCCATGTCGGCTTGACCAGCTAATTCGGGTTTCAAAATGCCAATTACTTTTCCCATATCCTGTGGCCCAACTGCACCGCTAGCTTCAATAGTTTGTTTAACTTTTGCAAGTATTTCTTCTTCCGATAATTGTGCGGGTAGGTATGTTTCTAATAGAAGTAATTCGGACGTTTCTTGATCTACTAAGTCTTGGCGTTTTGCAGTTGTAAATTGACTAATTGAATCCTTACGTTGCTTAATCATTTTTTCTACAATAGTAATCACCTGCGTATCAGTTAACTCAATTCGCTCATCTACTTCTTTTTGTTTAATTGCTGCCAACAATAATCGAATAGTCCCTAAACGATTCATATCCTTGCTTCGCATGGCGTTTTTCATATCTTCAGTAATCACACTTTTTAAATTCATGGCTCTTTCTTTCATTCGCGAGTTTAGTAAGCTTGTGGGGATATCCTTATTATGACAATAATTGAGAATCAACCCCTATTAAAAACCCCAAAAAAATAAAAAACCCGCTTCAACAGTAGCGGGTTTTATCGGGGATTAGGTTTGGAACTTATTGCTCCATCGTATCTTATATATTTGGTAATTGATACCGTAGTTTATATTTACTACTACCAAATTTTGACCTCTAAATTAATTCATTAAGCTTAGTTGTCGCCGAATTTCTAGGCCTCTATCTTTTCTGATCAATCATGATCTGAATGATCATTAGACACAATTGACTTACATTGCTCAATTCAAAAACTGCACGCTACTAACTAGGTAAACATTATTTCATTGATGCTAAATGAGTAAATACTAGTATCTTAAAACTTAACTATCACTTAATCAATTTAGAAAAGTTTCTTCGGTAACATTTGACTTCGAATACGCTTGTAATGCCGCTTGGCTGCAGCAGCTTTTTTTCGCTTACGCTCCGCTGTCGGTTTTTCATAAAACTCTCGGGCACGCAAGTCAGTTAGCAAACCATTTTTTTCAATGGTGCGTTTGAATCGTCTTAAGGCAACTTCAAATGGTTCGTTTTCACGAAGGCGGATAGTAGTCATGTAGAAATATTCGTAAATTGCTAGAAAGAGGATTGTATCATGAGAAAATAGATTTATGTATATCTTAGGTATAGAAACTTCTTGTGACGAAACGGGCGTAGCAATTTATGACTCGTCCTTTATAGAAAAAGGCGCCCCTGCCCATCTTGGATTAGTCAGCCAGACGCTATTTTCCCAGGTCGAAATGCATCAAGAGTATGGTGGAGTTGTCCCCGAATTGGCCTCTAGGGACCATGTAAAGCAAATCCTGCCCCTAATTGATTTATGTCTAAAAGACGCCGAATTACACCTATCTGATCTAAATACCATCGCTTACACCCAAGGGCCTGGACTTGCCGGCGCCTTGTTAGTGGGCACTTCAATTGCCAAGTCCATAGCTTATAGCCTAAATATTCCAGCAATCGGTATCCACCACCTAGAAGGACACCTCTTATCTCCATTGCTTTCGCCTAATCTGCCCGCAGGACATATTCATCATCTATTTCCATTTTTAGCCCTTCTTGTTTCGGGGGGGCACACTCAAATCATGCTTGTAAAAGGGGTGGGGGAGTATGAATTACTGGGCGAAACTCTTGATGATGCGGCCGGAGAGGCCTTCGATAAAACCGCCAAATTGTTAGGCTTAGGCTACCCGGGCGGGCCCCTAGTGTCAGCTCTTGCCCTACAGGGAAAGCCTTCTCAAATACGACTACCTAGACCACTTTTACATTCGAAAAATCTTGATTTTTCCTTTGCAGGCCTCAAAACGGCCGTTTTAACGCAAGTCAAATTATCGACTCACCTACCCAAATCGGAGCTAGAACAATTCAAGGCTGACCTAGCGCTGGATTTTGTTAATTCAGTCGTTGATGTACTTACTGCCAAAGTGCTGCAAGCAGTTAAAGAGACCGGTTGCCAACGCCTAGTCGTGGCTGGAGGCGTTGGGGCAAATCAGCAATTACGTGCGTCTTTAAATAAGCTTGCGCATCATCCTCAATTGCCAGTCACAACCCTATACCCCCCCCTAAACCTCTGCACAGATAATGGAGCTATGATTGCCTTCGCCGCAACATTGCAACTTCTCAAAGACTCTTCACAAATCGACCAAACCTTGGCTTTTAATGTTAAGCCACGCTGGAATTTAGGAAACTGATAGATCTTTTAGCTCCTCATAACCGACAGCTACACGTTAAAAATTGCGCGTAAAAGCCCAACGCGTGATTTCACGGAGTGGGTCAGCTTCACCACCCCAGTAATTTAAAGCAAGTAAAGAACGTTCTAACAACTCCTGCGCGTATAGCTTGGATTTTTCTAGTCCCATTAATGTAACAAATGTAGGTTTGTGGTCTTCCTCATCTTTACCCGCAGTTTTACCTAAAGTTGAAGAGTCCTGAGTGGCGTCCAAAATATCATCTGTTACTTGAAAACCCAAACCGATATCTTGGGCTATCTGATCTAAAATCGACCGGTTCGGAGCAGATAAACCTCCTAAAATAGCGCCGAAACGAATTGCAGACCGAAGCAAAGCACCGGTCTTTAAACGATGCATCAGCACCAAATCTTCTTGCTTTAGCCACTTGCCAACACTAGCCAAATCAATAGCCTGTCCACCACACATACCATGAGCCCCTGCGCTTAATGCAAGCTCTCTGATCAATTCTAAGGAGATGTCACTTGATATTTCAAGTGAACTCAACAGCCCAAAGGCTTGCGCCTGCATCGCGTCACCAACTAATAAGGCAGTCGCCTCATCATAAGCTTTATGGGTTGTTGGCTTCCCCCTTCGTAAGTCGTCATTGTCCATTGAAGGTAAATCATCATGTACGAGCGAGTAGGTATGAATTAACTCCAAAGCAGCGCCTGCTTGATCGACTGCAAGAATATTTTGCTGATTGTCAGGCAAGTTGCCGCCGAGGTAATAAGTGGAGTAAACCAATAAAGGACGTATTCTTTTACCACCAGCCCTAACGGCATACGCCATAGCTTCTTCTAGTCTACTGACACTCTTAAAACCAGATGGCGTCGATACAAGGAGTGTCTTCTCTATTCTTTGGAGGTGCTCATCATGCCACTGTTGCCAAACAAACATAGCTCATTCCCGTTATTCTGCTTCGAAGATTCGAATTTGTTGTTCTACTTGCTCTAATAATACTTGGCATTTTTTGATGAGCTCTGTACCGCGTTGATAGGCAATTAATGTCTGCTCTAAGCTTAATTTGCCAGACTCCATATCGCCGATTAATTTTTCTAATTCCTGCACAGATAACTCATAACTGGGCTGATTTGAGGAGGTATTTGCTGTACTCGTTTGATTTTTTATTGGCTTGCTTGGGCTCATAACTTTTCTTTTATCTCTTTCATTGATGGTCTTTGAATAATAGACATCAAAATACATTTTAAGTATAATAGCGAATTCCTTTCCAATATCGACATGTCGATAGTTGGATTGGTTATTCCGCTTAGCTTCGGCTGACTTTTTTTCGGGGGTGGGGAGAATGACTAATCTGGCTACCGCGCAGCAACTTGCGCCGTCCAATTTACAGTTACCAGTAAGCGCCTATCTTGACGCTGAATTGTTTAAACAAGAAATGGGCTTGCTTTTTAAGCAAGGCCCACAATATGTAGGTCATGAGTTGATGGTGCCAAACTCGGGTGATTTTCAAACCTTGCAGAATGAAAATCATGGCCGAGTTTTAATCCGAAATGATCATGGTGTTGAGCTTCTATCCAATGTTTGTAGGCATCGCCAAGCTATTATGCTAAACGGCAAGGGCAAGACGGATAACATCATCTGCCCACTGCACCGTTGGACGTATGATTTACACGGACAACTCTTAGGTGCACCACACTTTGAAAATAACCCCTGTTTACATCTTGGAAAAAGCCCTCTACAAAATTGGCAAGGCCTTTTATTTGACGGCCAAAGAAATGTCTATGATGATTTAAAGAATTTGGGTGTTAAAGACCATCTGAATTTTTCTGGATATCTGTTAGACCATGTAGAAATCCATGAATGTAACTACAACTGGAAAACCTTTATTGAAGTCTACCTTGAGGACTATCATGTCGGCCCCTTTCATCCGGGATTAGGGCAGTTTGTCAGTTGTGATAATTTGTCCTGGGAGTTTGGGCCCTGGTACAGCGTTCAAACAGTGGGCCTTAATAAGCAACTCAAAAAACCTGGCTCGGTGGTTTATTCAAAGTGGCATGAGGCAGTCTTGCGTCATTACGGTAGTAAATTACCGCAATACGGCGCCATTTGGCTGACCTACTATCCCAATGTCATGGTCGAGTGGTACCCAGGTGTCTTATGCATCTCTACTCTACAACCGATCAGTCCAAACCAAACTCGTAATATCGTTGAATTTTATTATCCTGAAGAAATTGTTTGGTTCGAAAGAGAATTTATTGACGCCGAACGAGCGGCCTATATGGAAACTTGTATTGAAGATGATGAAATTGCCCAGCGAATGGATGCTGGACGGGCTGCTTTATTCGCGCGAGGAATTAATGAAGTAGGTCCGTATCAAAGTCCCATGGAAGATGGTATGCAACATTTTCATGAGTGGTACCGTCAAGCGATGCTAGGTCAATAAGCTCTTTGAAACATCTTTAAAAATACCCCTAGAAGTAGCACCTTCGTCGACT